>DATHDZ010000163.1:0-2458 GCA_035318785.1 Micropepsaceae bacterium | reverse complement strand
GTGCGGTGGTGGGGAATTTTTTTAAGAGAACAGGGAGTTTTATGGAAGCGAACAGCGAAGCACGTCCGCTCGAATGCTAACTCATTGCGGTCATCAGGGTATCGAGGGCGCTAGGTCAAGGAACTGATCTTGTCGGAGAAGAAGTCGATGAAGGCCTCAGCCGATAACCTCACGGATTATCTCGGCGTGCCGAAGTACCGCTACGGCGAGATTGAGGACAAGGACCTGATCGGCGTCGTCACCGGGCTCGCCTGGACCGACGTCGGCGGCGAGTTGCTCACGATCGAAGCCGCCATGATGCCCGGCAAAGGCCGCATGACGGTGACCGGCAACCTGCGCGACGTAATGAAGGAGTCGATCTCGGCGGCGGCGTCTTACGTGCGCTCGCGCGCGGTAGCCTTCGGCATCAAGCCACCCCTGTTTGGCCAGCGCGACATCCACGTCCACGTGCCGGAAGGTGCGACGCCGAAGGATGGACCCTCTGCCGGCGTCGCCATGGTCACCGCGATCGTCTCGGTGATGACCGGAGTTCCGGTGCGCCGCGACCTCGCTATGACTGGCGAGATCACGCTACGCGGCCGCGTGTGGCCGATCGCCGGTCTCAAGGAGAAGCTGCTCGCGGCCTTGCGTGGGGGCATCAAGACGGTGCTCATTCCCGAAGAGAACGCCAAGGATCTCGTCGAAATCGCGGACAGCATCAAGAGTGGGCTCGAGATCGTTCCGGTCTCGCGCATGGACGAGGTGCTCGCCCGCGCGATGACGCGCAAGCCGGAGCCGATCGAGTGGGACGAGACCACGACCACCGCAGCGGCCGGGCCCGAGGAGGCCCCGATCGCGGAGAAAGTCTCGACGCTCACCTCGCATTGAACGATCGCGACACAGGTGCCGAGGCGGCTGACGCTCTGAGGCCGTCTTAGTTTGGCGGCCCTCACTCTGCACGTAAGGCCGCTCGTGATGGCGCCGATCCTCAACTCGACCGACGCTAGGATGGGATATTTTCGATGTGCAGTTTGCTGCTGCGCAGTTGATCGGGACCGCGACCGGAGCTATAATGGCTGAAGAGTTGGTGGTGCGATTGGGCGCAATCAATCGCCGATTGAACATGTAAATAATTTTAAGCAAGCTGTCATCTGGGTTTGATACGTAACGATTTTCAGCCTTCGTAAGCTTGATGGCGGCTGTTTCATTGCTCTCTGCACGATTGCGCTCGGGGGAAGGCGGTACTGCGATGAAGCTAGTTGATGTTCGAAAAAGCATACGAAAACCTCCGTTCGATCCCAAAGTTTTCCTGGACACGGAAAACGTCGGGCGAACTATCTCCAAATATCAAAAGGACCAAACGGTCTTCGCGCAGGGCAGTCCTGCGGATGCAGTTTTCTATATCCAGAAGGGCAAGGTCAAAATCACCGTTGTCTCCGAGCAAGGCAAGGAAGCCGTCGTCGCAGTCCTAGGGTCGGACGAATTCTGCGGCGAAGGATGCCTGACCGGGCAACCGCGGCGCATCGCGACAGCCGTGGCAATGACGAAATGCGAGATCATGCGGCTGGAGAAGGTGGCCATAGTTCGCGTCCTCCACGAGGAGCCAGCGTTTTCCGAGATGTTCATCGGGCATCTTTTGGCTCGGACCATGCGTGTCGAGGAGGATCTGATTGATCAACTGTTCAATTCGAGCGAGAAGCGTCTGGCACGAGCTCTTCTCCTATTGGCGAATTTTGGCAAGGACGGCAGACCTGAGCAGATAATTGCGAAGGTCAGCCAAGAGACGCTCGCGGAGATGATCGGCACCACGCGGTCTCGCGTCAGTCACTTCATGAATAAATTCCGGAAATTGGGCTTCATTGAATACAACGGCCACTTGGAAGTTCACAGCTCCTTGTTGAACGTCGTTCTGCACGATCAACCGCAGATTTCAGGCGTTCAGGCGGCCGCAGAGAGCTCTGACGCGGTTGCGTGAGATATTGACACGGTTGTGCCGGTCGGACCACTCAAGATGATGCGGCAGGCGGTACTGTGCCATTGCCCGACGGTCGAACCGTTAAGCTGGAGGAAGGCGTGTTCTGAATCAGATTCCTCCGAGATTGCTCGACGCTTCGGGCTGAGCGACGCGCACGTGCGCCGGGTTCTGTGACCCCGCCTCTCACCGCCGGCCTTCTCGAAAATTCCGTTCATACCGGCGCGCTACCGGGAAAGGTGCTCAGAAGGGATCATGCGGGGCGCGTGGGTTGAAATAATTATCATTGGAACTCAGACGCTTCGAGCGCCAGTCCCCATTGACAGCAGCATCGACACTCACCAAATCTTCTAGGGTGTACGCAGATCATCCGTTCGTTAGGAGCGCTGCGCACACACAAAGAAAACCAAACGGAGGTGCTATGCCCCCGGGTTACTCAAGCCGCGATGATCGCTGCGGCATCGTTCGGGTTGCGGCGTAGCGGCACGTTTTGCGACGGCAACATCG
>DATHDZ010000162.1:0-14757 GCA_035318785.1 Micropepsaceae bacterium | reverse complement strand
GCGGCAAGCCTGCTGCACGCCCTTGGTCTGCCCGAATTGGTCGTCCACTCCCTTGCCGATTACGAGGCCAAAGCGCTCTTCCTCGCGACCGACGCCACGGCGCTCGGGGACCTAAAGAGGAAACTCGCGCGACAGCGCGAGATCGCTCCCCTTTTCGATACGGCACGTTTCACGCGGAACCTCGAATCCGCCTTCGCGACGATGCGAAATGGTACGGCGCGCGGCGAGGCGCCGCGCAGCTTTGCTGTCGGCGAGACCACGTCATGAACGATGCTTTGCTCGCCAGCGCCGTGCGCCAGCATCAGGCGGGAAACCTCGCCGAAGCGGCGCGGCTCTACGCGGCCGTGCTGCAGGGATCCCCGCGCAATTTTCAGGCGCTCTATCTGCTCGGTTTCATACAATTCCAGCAGGGGCATTTTGAAGATGCGGAACGCCTTATTGGGGAAGCGCTGAAGATCAATCCTCACGCGCCCGATGCCTTCTACAACCGAGGCTGTGCCTTACAGCATTTGCAACGCCATGAAGAGGCGCTTGCGGCTTTCGACCGGGCATTGGCGCTGAAACCCGATTACGACGATGCTTGGACCAATCGCGGCGCGACTCTCCTCGCGTTGAAAAATCATCGCGAGGCCATAGCGAGCTTCGACAGAGCCCTCGCGCTGAAGCCCCGAGATGCAGAGGCCTTGAGCAATCGTGCAACCGCGCTCTTCGAAATCCGACGCTATGACGAGTCGTCAGCCGCTTATGGGCGACTGATCGCTGCCGCTCCGGAGTTTCCCTACGCGACGGGAAATCTGGTCCTCGCCCGCGCCTATTGCTGCGATTGGAGTGGCTTTGCGGAAGACCGTGCGCGGATCACGGCGGAATTGCGCGCAGGCAAATCCGCGATGGCGCCGCACGCAAGTACGCTCATCCTGGACGATGCGGAGGACCAACTGCGCTCCGCCCGTCGCTGGGTGGCGGACCGTTGCCCGCCGGCATCCTCGCCTCTCTGGCGCGGCGAGATCTATCGCCATGACAAGATCCGCGTTGCCTATCTGTCGGCGGATTTTCACTCTCATGCCACGGCTTTCCTTATTGCCGGCGTTCTCGAACAGCATACCCGCGGCCGCTTTGAAACCATTGCGCTCTCATTCGGCCCCGACGACGGAAGCGAGATGCGAGCCCGGCTGAGGCGCGGATGCGACCGATTCACCGATGTGAGGACCAAGAGCGACCGGGACATCGCCGCGATGGTCCGGCACTGGGAAGTCGATATCGCCGTCGACCTGAAAGGCTTCACGCAGGACAGCAGGCCGGGCATTTTCGCCCAGCGACCGGCGCCTGTGCAGGTGAATTATCTTGCCCATCCCGGCACGATGGGAGCGGCTTACATGGATTATATTCTTGCCGACAAGACGGTCATTCCGCCCGAGCACCAGTCCTATTACAGCGAAAAAGTCGTTTACCTGCCCGATAGCTATCAGGCCAATGATTCCCGGCGCCGGGTGGCGGAACACACCCCGTCGCGGGCCGAGGCGGGCTTACCGGATTCGGGTTTCGTATTCGCATCGTTCAACAATAACTACAAGATCACGCCTCCGGTTTTCGACGTCTGGATGCGGCTGCTGCGCGCACATGATGGCAGCGTGTTATGGCTGCTCCAAGACAATGAGACGGCCACTGCCAATCTGAAGCGGGAAGCCCAAGCGAGGGGCGTCGAGCCGCGACGCCTTATCTTCGCGCCCAGGGTGAATGTCGAAGCGCATCTCGCCCGTCAGCGTCTGGCGGATTTGTTCCTGGACACGCTGCCCTGCACCGCGCATACGACGGCTAGCGATGCCCTGTGGGTAGGGCTTCCGGTGCTGACGGTTCTGGGCACGACGTTCGCCGGGCGGGTCGCAGCGAGCCTGCTCAATGCCGTTGGCCTCTCCGAGCTAATCGCGCCGTCGCTCGCTTCCTATGAAGCCTTGGCGGCGTCGTTCGCGCGAGATTCCGCGGCGCTTTCGCAGGTGAAGGCAAAGCTCGAGAAGAATCGCCACACGCATGCGCTGTTCGATACTGCGCGCTTTACGCGCAATCTGGAGGCCGCTTTTGAAACAATCTGGAAACGCTATCAGCACGGCGAACCGCCGGCATCCGTGGCCATCGCGCCCGCGGAGTCACGAAGGTGAATTCCAGCGATCATTTGCTCGAGGAAGCCAAGCGCCTGCACCGCGACGGCGATCACGGGCGCGCTGCCAGCCTTTGCCGATCCATTATCCAGGGGGACCCACAGAATTTCGACGCGTCTTATCTGCTCGGTTTTCTCCACGGTCAGAATCGGGAGTTTGAAGAAGCACAATATTTCTTCGGCGAAGCAGCCAAGCGAAATCCCGCGTCGGGCGATGCTTTCTTCATGCGCGGGTTCGCGCTCCAGCAACTTGAGCGCGACGAAGAAGCCATTTCCTCGTTTGGAAGCGCTCTGGCCGTAAATCCGCGGCTGGCAGAAGCGCTGCTGAATCGCGCCGCTTCCCTGTTTCGACTGCGCCGTTACGGGGACGCGGCCCGGGACTACGAGTTTTTGTTGGCGTTCGAACCGGATTTTCCGTTTGCGCGCGGAAATCTCCTGTTCTGCCGGCTGCATTGCTGTGACTGGCGCTGGTTCGACGAACAGCAGGCCGCTATTGCGGCAGACCTCGCTGCGGGCAAGCGTGTCATCGCTCCCTTCGATTCCAAGGTGCTCGAACTTAGCGCGGACGATGAACTTCGCTGCGCCCAATTATGGGTGGCCGACCAATGTCCGCAACCGGCGCCATCGGCGCATAGCCGCTCTCAAACCCATCGGCGTATTCGTCTGGCCTATGTGTCGGCAGACTTTCATACCCACGCCTTGGCCACGCTTATGATCGGTGTGTTCGAGAGGCATGACAGGACTCGTTTCGAAACCATCGCAATATCTCTTGGTCCTGATGACGGTAGTCCGATGCGGAGGCGCCTCAATCGTGCCTTTGAGCGTTTCATCGACGTCCGAGGGAAAAGCGACGCGGAAATTGCCGCGACCATGCGCGAGATCGAAACCGATATCGCCGTCGACCTTATGGGCTTTACCGAAGGCTGCCGTGCCGGGATTTTCGCCCATCGGGCGGCGCCGGTTCAGGTAAATTATCTCGGCTTTCCCGGCACCATGGGTGCGGATTTTATGGATTATCTCATTGCCGATGAGATCGTTGCGCCTAGACGCGAGCATCAGCACTACGCGGAAAAAGTGGCCACGCTGCCGGATTCATTCATGCCGGCGGATTCTACGCGGCCCATCAGCGCACGCGTCTTTACGCGAGGAGAATTGGGTCTGCCCGCAAACGGCTTCGTCTTCAGTTGTTTCAATGCCAGCTACAAGATCGCGCCGCCGATATTCGATATCTGGATGCGGCTGCTCAAAGATGTGGAAGGCAGCGTGCTGTGGCTGGGACAGGCCAATGATTCGGCAATGGGAAATCTCCGGCGCGAAGCGGAGGCACGCGGCATTGCCGGTAACCGCCTCGTGTTTGCTCCCTATCTTCCTTCGGCGGCGGACCACCTCGCGCGGCTGAAACTGGCGGACCTGTTTCTCGATACATTGCCTTACAACGCGCACGCCACCGCCGCCGACGCGCTTTGGGCCGGACTTCCGGTTCTCACCTGCTTGGGCACGAGATTCGCGGGGCGAGTAGGGGCCAGTTTATTGCATGCCGTCGGCCTGTCCGAATTGGTGACGGATTCGCTTGGTGATTACGAAACCAAAGCGCGTGAGTTGGCGCGTGATCCAGCGGCACTTGACGCCATCAAATCCAAACTGCAGCGCAACCATGCCACGCACAGCCTTTTCGATAGCGCACGGTTCACGCGCGATCTCGAAAAGGCTTATCTGATTATGTGGGAACGGATCCAGCGCGGGCTGACGCCGCAGAGCTTCGCCGTCCGTGAGGCGGCCGCGGATCAGCCGGCATGACCGATGCTCGCTTGCAGGATGGTTTTCGCGCTCATCAAGCGGGCGATCTCGACAAGGCCGAGCGGCTGTACCGCGATGTCCTGACCGCCGACAGGAGCAACTTCGATGCGCTCTATCTCCTTGGCTACGTTCATCTGCAACGCGGCCAATGTGAGGCGGCCGAACGCCGGATCGGTGAAGCGCTGACGATCAACCCTCGTTCGGTGGATGCTTCGTTCAACCGGGCGCGGGCCCTGATGAATCTCGGGCGTCATATGGAAGCCTTGTCCTGTCTCGACAGAGCCGTATCCATCCGGCCCGGTATTCCCGATTTGCTGCTGACCCGGGGCAATGTGCTGCTTGCCCTCAATCGCGCCGCCGAAGCGCTCGCGAGCTACGACGAGGCCATTGCGGCGAAACCGGATTTTCCCGAAGCCTGGAACAACCGGGGCAACGCCTTGGCAGACCTCCATCGGCTGGACGAAGCGTTATCCAGTTACGAGCGCATGCTGGCCGCGAGGCCCTCCGATGTGGGTGCGCTCCATCATCGCGCGCTGACGTTGCTGGAACTGAAGCGCTACGAAGAGGCGGCGCACGGCTTCGCGGACGTTTTGAAAGCCCAGCCGGCTTTTCCCTATGCCAGAGGAAATCTCCTCTATAGCCGGCTGAATGCTTGCGACTGGGATGGCTTAGAGCGCGAGCGGGGGGACATCTCGGCGCGCCTGAAGGCGGGTGAGCGCGTCGTGACGCCGATCCAACATGCCGCCTTTTCGTCCTCGCTTGAGGATCAGTTGCAAGCGGCCCGCATCTGGGCCGCCGACAAATATCCTGCGGCGGAGACTCTTTGGCGAGAGGAGGCCTATCGCAACGATCGAATACGGGTCGCCTATCTGTCGGCCGATTTCCATTCTCATGCCACGGCGGCTTTGATGGCGGGAGTCTTCGAGCACCATGACCGCGAGCGCTTCCAGACGGTGGCGATGTCGTTCGGTCCCGATGACGGAAGTGACATGCGTGCGCGGCTGGTTGCCGCGTTTGATTCGTTCGTCGACGTTCGCGACAAAAGCGACGGCGAGGTTGCGGCGCTGCTCAGGCAGAGGAAGGTCGACATCGCTGTCGATCTCAAGGGCTACACGCAGGATGCGCGTCCCGGCATCCTGGCGCACCGCGCGGCCCCCTTGCAGGTGGGTTACCTCGGTTTTCCCGGCACCATGGGCGTAGATTACATCGATTACATCATTGCCGATCGAACGGTGATCCCCGCAGGACACGAGCCCTTTTACAGCGAGAAGATCGCCTATCTGCCCGACACCTACCAAGCCAATGATGCCAAGCGGCGCATCTCGCAAAGCGCCCTGGCCCGCCGCGATCTCGGCCTGCCCGAGGAAGCCTTCGTTTTTTGTTGCTTCAACAACAATTTCAAGATCATGCCGGCGATATTCGCGATTTGGATGGAGCTTCTCGCCGCCGTCGAGGGAAGCGTGCTGTGGCTCCTTCAGGACAATGCGGCGGCCGCGCGCAATCTGCAGCGGGAAGCGGCAGCGCGAGGCATCGCCCCAGAGCGGTTGATCTTTGCCCAAAGGACCAATCTGGATGCCCATCTGGCGCGCCATCGGCTGGCGGATCTGTTCCTGGATACGCTGCCCTACAACGCCCATACCAGCGCCAGCGACGCGCTCTGGGCGGGACTGCCGGTCGTCACCTGTTTGGGTGAAACCTTCGCCGGCCGGGTTGCAGCGAGTCTGTCAAGGGCGGTTGGCTTGCCGGAATTGGTCACGGAATCGCTGGGCGACTATGAGGCTTTGGCGCTGCGCCTTGCACGGGACCCGGCGATGCTGTCCGCACTCAAGGCAAAGCTCGCCCACAACCGCGCCACGCATCCACTTTTCGACACTGCACGTTTCACGCGCAACCTCGAAGCTGCCTATATCGTCATGTTGGAACGCCACCGGCAGACGCTACCGCCCGCTCACTTCGCGCTGTCGGATTTGGCACCTTCAGCTGATGGCGGAGCCGCCAGCCTCGCTTGACACCCCGGCGATGCCTGATTACATCCGCCGTTCTTCGCGTTAGAATGCGCCCGCGGGGGCGTAGCTCAGTTGGTTAGAGTGACGGCCTGTCACGCCGTAGGTCGCGGGTTCGAGCCCCGTCGCTCCCGCCAGTTTCTTCCGGAAAGCCGGGCGAATTGCCTTTATTTTCCTGTCGAATCTTGCTCTAACGCGCGCGTTGCACGCGGGTCTTCGCTCATGATACTGCACCCGCGAAATCGGACCGGCGAAAGGTTTTGAACGAGCGCGCCTTGGCTTTGCGGCCGCGCGGCCTCCGGTCTGGAAAACGGGTTGATCATGAACGGATTTCTCCTCGAATATCTGCCCATTCTGCTGTTTATCGTGATCGCCGCCGGGCTGGGCACGGCGCTGGCCGTGCTGCCCCTCATTTTGGCCCCCGCAAAACCCGACCCGGAGAAGCTTTCCGCCTATGAATGCGGCTTTCCCGCCTTCGACGATGCCCGCATGAAGTTCGACGTACGCTTCTATTTGGTGTCCATCCTCTTCATCATCTTCGACCTCGAAGTGGCATTTCTGTTCCCCTGGGCGATATCGCTCAAAGCCATCGGCGCCTTCGGCTTCTGGTCGATGGTCGTTTTCCTGGGCGTGCTGACGGTCGGGTTCATCTATGAATGGAAGAAGGGAGCGCTCGAATGGGAGTGATCCCCGGCAAGACACCTTATGGGGCAGGAACCCGCGCTGGGGTCGAGGGCGGGGCTCCGATTCCGGTCAACGATCCTTATTTGGCAGCCATGGGCGAGGAGCTGAAAGACAAGGGCTTCCTCGTCGCCAATGCCGATGCGCTGATCAACTGGGCCCGCACGGGCTCACTGATGTGGATGACATTTGGCCTTGCCTGCTGCGCGGTCGAGATGATTCAGGCCGCCATGCCCCGCTATGACATTGAGCGCTTCGGTTTTGCGCCGCGCGCCTCGCCGCGCCAATCGGATGTGATGATCGTGGCCGGCACCCTCACCAACAAGATGGCCCCCGCCTTGCGCAAGGTCTACGACCAGATGCCGGAGCCGCGCTACGTCATCTCCATGGGTTCCTGCGCCAACGGCGGCGGCTATTATCATTATTCCTATGCGGTTGTGCGGGGCTGCGACCGCATCGTGCCGGTGGACATCTATGTCCCCGGCTGTCCGCCGACCGCGGAGGCGCTGGTCTACGGCATCATGCTCCTGCAGCGAAAAATCCGCCGCACGGGAAATATCGAGCGATGATCGGCTGGCGCTGAATGGTGGACAATCTGGAACAATTGGCCGACCGGATCAAAGCGGAGTTTCCCACCGCCGGTTCCAGCCTTGCGTTCGGCGAGCTGACGCTAACCGCGGAAACCAACGATATCGTCCGCGTGCTGGCCTATTTGCGCGATGACCCCGAATGTGCGTTCACGATTCTCATCGACATTTGCGGGGTCGACTACCCGAACCGTCCGCGCCGGTTCGATGTGGTCTATCATCTGTTGTCGATCGCGAAGAACCGGCGCATCCGCATCAAGATCGAGACCGAGGAGATGGCGTCGGTACCCTCCGTTGTTTCGGTTTACTCCGCCGCCGATTGGTTCGAGCGCGAAGCCTTCGACATGTATGGCATCCTGTTCACCGGCCATCCGGACCTGCGGCGGATCCTCACCGATTACGGATTCACCGGCTACCCGCTGCGCAAGGACTTCCCGCTCACCGGCTATGTCGAAGTGCGCTGGGACGACGAGCAGAAGCGCGTGGTCTATGAGCCGGTGCGGCTGGTTCAGGAATTCCGCGAGTTCGATTTTCTTTCTCCCTGGGAGGGGGCGCCCTACATCCTGCCGCAGCATGAGGACAAGGCTAAGGACACGCCCAAAAAATGAACGACGTCACGGCCGAAGCCGAAGATCGCACATTCAGCATCAATTTCGGGCCGCAGCATCCCTCCGCCCACGGCGTCCTGCGCCTGGTGCTGGAGCTCGACGGCGAAGTCGTGAAGCGGGTCGATCCCCATATCGGTCTTCTTCATCGCGGCACCGAAAAGCTGATCGAGCACAAGACCTATCTTCAGGCGATTCCCTATTTCGACCGGCTCGACTACGTCGCGCCGATGAATCAGGAGCACGGCTTTGCGATTGCGGGCGAGCGGCTGCTCGGCCTGACGGTTCCGCCGCGAGCGCAATATATACGCGTGCTTTATTGCGAGATCGGACGCCTTCTCAATCACCTTCTCAACGTCACCACTCAGGCCCTGGATGTCGGCGCATTGACGCCGCCGCTTTGGGGTTTCGAGGAACGCGAGAAGCTGATGATTTTTTATGAGCGCGCATCGGGCTCGCGCATGCACGCCAATTATTTCCGTATGGGTGGCGTGCACCAGGACCTGCCGCCGGAGCTCTTGGAGGATATTTACGCGTTCTGCGATCATTTCCCCAAGGTGCTCGACGACATCGAGGGGCTTCTCACAAACAACCGCATCTTCAAACAGCGCAATGTCGACATCGGCGTGGTGACACGCGCGGACGCGCTGGCCTGGGGCATGTCGGGGGTGATGCTGCGCTCGACGGGCGTTGCCTGGGATTTGCGCCGCGCGCAGCCTTACGAATGCTATTCCGATCTCGATTTCCAGATTCCGGTCGGCAAAAACGGCGATTGCTACGACCGTTATCTGATGCGCATGGAGGAAATGCGCCAGTCGAACAACATCATGAAACAGTGCATCGAGAGGATGCCGCCGGGGCCGGTGATGGTTCAGGACGGCAAAGTGGTGCCGCCGAGGCGGGCCGACATGAAGCGCTCGATGGAAGCGCTCATCCATCACTTCAAGCTTTACACCGAGGGCTTCCACATTCCGGCAGGCGAAGTCTATGCCGCAGTAGAGGCGCCCAAAGGCGAGTTCGGAGTCTATTTGATTTCCGACGGCACCAACAAAGCCTATCGCTGCAAGATCAGGGCACCGAGTTTCGCCCATTTGCAGGCGATGGATTTCCTTTGCCGCGGCCACATGTTGGCCGATGTCTCCGCCGTACTCGGCTCGATCGACATCGTCTTTGGGGAGGTCGACCGGTGAGTTTCCGTCGCCTTGCAGAGCATCAGCCCGCCGGCTTCGCCTTCAGCGCGGAGAACGTGGCGTGGTGTCAGGAACAGATGAAGAAATATCCGCCGGGGCGTCAGTCGTCGGCGGTCATCCCCATCCTGTGGCGCGCACAGGAGCAGGAGGGCTGGGTTACCAAGCCGATGATCGAAGAGGTGGGGCGTATGCTGGGTATGCCCTATGTCCGCGTCCTGGAAGTCGCCACGTTTTACACGATGTTCAACCTACACCCAGTGGGGGAACATCTCGTGCAGGTCTGCACGACGACGCCTTGTTGGCTGCGTGGGTCCGACGAAGTGGTCGCGGCCTGCAAGAAACACATCCATCCGAAGCAAGGATCGATTTCCGCCGATGGTAAGTTCAGCTGGATCGAAATGGAATGCCTGGGCGCCTGCGTCAACGCGCCGATGATCCTCATCGACAAAGACCCCTATGAAGACCTCGACGGGCCGAAGACGGAAGCGATCCTGAATGCGATCCGCCGGGGCGAGCAGCCAAAGGTAGGTCCACAAGTGGGGCGTCGCTCTTCCGAACCCGAAGGCGGGGCTACGACTCTCAAAGAGGTGCGGGAGTGATCCATGCTCGCCGATAAAGACCGCATCTTCACAAACCTCTACGGGTTTCACGATTGGGGTCTCGAGGCCGCGAAAAAACGCGGCTCATGGGACGGCACCAAAGGCATTCTCGAGAAAGGTCCCGAAGGGATCGTCGACATCATGAAGAAGTCGGGCTTGCGCGGCCGTGGCGGCGCCGGATTTCCGACCGGGCTCAAATGGTCCTTCATGCCCAAGGAAGTGAAGGAACGTCCGCATTATCTGGTGGTGAACGCCGATGAATCCGAACCCGGCACCTGCAAGGACCGGGACATCATGCGTCACGATCCGCAGCTTTTGATCGAAGGCTGCTTGATCGCCTCCTTCGCGATGCGCGCACATGCTTGTTACATCTATATCCGTGGCGAATTCCTGCGCGAGCGCGAAGTTCTGCAGGTGGCCATCGATCAGGCCTACGAAGCCAAGCTGATCGGTCCGAACAACATTCATGGCTGGGATTTCGAGCTCTATCTGCATCACGGTGCGGGCGCCTATATTTGCGGCGAGGAAACGGCGCTGCTCGAAAGCCTGGAAGGCAAGAAGGGCATGCCGCGCCTGAAGCCGCCATTCCCGGCCAATGTCGGGCTCTATGGTTGTCCCACCACGGTCAACAATGTGGAATCCATTGCCGTGGCGCCGACGATTCTGCGGCGAGGAGCGGAATGGTTCACCTCCATCGGACGGCCTAATAATAGCGGCACCAAGGTCTTTTGCATCTCCGGTCATGTGAACAAGCCCTGCAACGTCGAAGAGGCCATGGGCATTCCGCTGCGCGAGCTCATCGACACCCATGCCGGCGGCGTACGCGGCGGCTGGGACAATCTGCTGGCGGTGATCCCGGGCGGGGCTTCGGTTCCGCTGATCCCCAAATCGATCTGCGACACGGTGCTGATGGATTTCGACGCGCTGAAGGAGGTGCAGTCGGGTCTTGGCACCGCGGCGGTCATCGTCATGGACAAATCCACCGACGTGGTGAAGGCGATCGCGCGGCTGGCCGCATTCTATCAGCACGAATCCTGCGGCCAGTGCACGCCATGCCGCGAAGGCTGCGGCTGGATGCGGCGGGTCATGGACCGGCTGGTCGTCGGCGACGCGGTCGTGCCCGAAATCGATCTGCTCCTGGAAGTCAGCAAGGAGATCGAAGGCCACACGATCTGCGCGCTTGGCGATGCGGCGGCCTGGCCGATCCAAGGTCTCATCCGGCATTTCCGGCCCGAGCTGGAAAGGCGGATCGCCGCCGAGGCGAGTCCGGCGATGCCCCAGGCAGCGGAGTGAGGGCGATGGGCAAGCGAGAGAACATCATCGCGGCAGGTTTGAGCGGCGCCGTGCTGCTCGCCGTCGTGGCGCTGTTTCTTGGCACACATTATCGCGCGCTTCTGCATCCCGGTGCGGCAGCTACGAACGCCGTTGCTGAAGAAAATCCTTACGCGCTGCACATCCCGACCATCGACGACATGTGCAAAACGGTGGGAGCGACGAGTGACACTCTGGCCTCGTGCAAGAACGAGGAAAGCGCTGCCGCGGAATTCGTCATCGCCTGGATGGGACTACACGGTTTTGTCGCCAACGGCGACATCGACATCAGCCTGATCCAGCTCGCCGAAGATCTGGGCACCGATGCTGCTTCGCCCCTGATCAATCCGGATATTTCGCTTGCCGACCCAAGCCTCGGCGGCGATCCGAATGCCGCCGAAACCGGAGCCGAGCCGAATATCGATCCGGCTACCGGGATTCCCATTACGGAATCCTTCGAATCCCCGGCGCAAATCGCGAAGTTCTGCCTCGGCGACTCGATGGATTGGTTGCAGTTGCACGATTGCATTTCTCGTTACGACCCTTCGAGCCGCTTCAGTGGGTATTGATTTCCAGCAAGGCATTGCCGCATGACGAAGCTCATTATCGACGGCAAGGAGATCGACGCCGATCCCTCTCTGACCTTGCTCCAGGCGTGCGAGATGGCGGGAGCCGAGATTCCGCGCTTCTGCTATCACGAGCGTCTTTCCGTCGCCGGCAATTGCCGCATGTGCCTGGTGGAGTGGGTGGGCTCTCCCAAGCCGCAGGCGTCCTGTGCGCTGCAGGTGCGCGACATCCCGCCCAACCGCGACGGCACGCCGGCGAAGATCAACACCACCTCCCCCGTGGCCAGGAAGGCGCGCGAAGGCGTGATGGAGTTCCTGTTGATCAATCATCCGCTCGATTGCCCGATCTGCGATCAAGGCGGCGAATGCGATCTGCAGGATCAGGCGATGGGCTATGGCCGGGCCGCGTTCAACCGCTATCGCGAGCATAAGCGGGCCGTCGAAGACAAATATATGGGCCCGCTGGTCAAGACCAGCATGAACCGCTGCATTCATTGCACCCGCTGTATCCGGTTCTCCACGGAAGTCGCGGGCGTACCCGATCTGGGTGCAACGGGACGCGGCGAGGACATGGAGATCACCACCTATCTGGAGAAGGCGATCGAGTCCGAGCTATCGGGCAATGTCATCGATCTTTGTCCGGTGGGCGCGCTTCTGTCGAAACCTTATTCCTTCACGGCGCGGCCCTGGGAATTGCGCAAGACCGAATCCATCGATGTGATGGATGCCATGGGCTGCAACATCCGCGTGGATTCACGCGGGCGCGAAGTGATGCGCTTCCAGCCGCGCATCAATGAGGGCGTGAACGAGGAGTGGCTCGGCGACAAATCGCGCTTTGTGTGGGATGGGTTGAGACGCCAGCGTCTGGACCGACCCTATGTGAGGCGGAACGGCAAGCTTGAACCGACGAGCTGGAATGAGGCCTTTGCGCTGGTCGCGGAAAAGCTCAATACGACGCCGGCGGCGAAGATGGCCGCGATTGTGGGCGACCTTGCCGCAGCCGAGGAAATCAAGTCGCTGAAGGATTTGATGCGCGCCTTCAAGGTCGTGAATCTGGATTGCCGGCAGGACGGCGCAAAACTCGCTCCGGCCCCGCGCCAAAACTATCTCTTCAACACCACCTTCCAGGGCATGGAAGCCGCGGATGCGCTTCTTCTCATCGGGACCAATCCGCGTTGGGAAGCGCCGGTTCTGAATGCGCGCATCCGCAAGACCTGGATCAACGGGAATCTGAGAATCGCCAATGTCGGTCGATCCTATGATCTGACCTATCCGGTCGAACAATTGGGTACGTCCGCGAGTATCCTGACGGATATCGCCGCCGGCACGCACGCCTTTGCGCAGGTGTTGAAGGACGCGAAGCGGCCGATGCTGATTCTGGGCCAAGGCGCGTTGGGGCGTCCCGACGGGGCGGCGATCCTTCATCTCGCGGCGCGCATCGCATCTGCCAGCGGCATGATCGGACCGGCAGGCTCCCCGGCCGAAGGCGGCTGGAACGGATTCAATGTGCTCCATGCGGCGGCGGCGCGCGTGGGCGCACTCGATCTTGGCTTCGTGCCGGGGGCGGGCGGGCGCGATGTCGCCGGCATTCTCGATGGCGCCGAAAAGGGCGAAATCGATTTCGTCTATCTGTTGGGCGCGGACGAGATCGATACCACCCGCCTCGGACGCGCCTTCGTGGTCTATCAGGGCACCCATGGCGATGCCGGCGCGCATCGCGCCGATGTGGTCTTCCCGGGCGCCGCCTATACCGAAAAGAGCGGGCTCTATGTGAGTTCGGAAGGGCGTGTCCAATTGGCCAACCGCGCGACCTTTCCGCCGGGCGAGGCGAAAGAGGACTGGGCGATTTTGCGGGCGCTTTCGCAAGTGGCCGCACGCCAGCTTCCCTACGACGACGTCGACACGCTCCGCCTTAAGATCATCGAGGACGCGCCGCATTTCGGGGTGCGCGACGAGGCGCCGCAATCACCAGGCGCTGATCCGGTCATATGGAACGCGATCGGCACTCCCGGCACGGTGGACACCAAGCTCCCACTCGAATCCCCGATTGCGGATTTCTATTTCACCAATCCCATCGCGCGCGCGAGCGAGACCATGGCGGAGTGCTCGCGTCTCTTCGTCCAGCGCACCCAAATGGCGGCGGAATAGGACCATGCTCTTCGTCCAAGCCTTTCAAAGCCTCGGACTGCCTCCCGGCGTGGCATGGTTCCTGTCGCAAGCCATCGTGATCCTGATCCTCTCGGTCAGCCTCCTGGTGATGCTGGCCTTCCTTCTGCTGTTCGATCGCAAGGTCTGGGCGGCGGTTCAGATGCGCCGCGGCCCCAATGTGGTTGGCGCCTTCGGCCTCCTGCAAAGCTTCGCCGATTTCATCAAATTTGTCCTCAAGGAGCTCGTCATCCCGGCGGGTGCCAACAAGGGCGTATTCCTGCTCGCGCCGCTTGTCGCCTTCACGCTCTCCCTGGCGGCCTGGGCGGTGGTGCCGGTCGGGCCCGGCTGGGTGATCAGCGATATCAATGTCGGCATTCTTTATCTCTTCGCCATCTCCTCGCTCGGCGTCTATGGGATCATCATGGGTGGCTGGGCATCCAATTCCAAATACGCATTCCTCGGCTCCTTGCGGTCGGCAGCCCAGATGGTGTCCTACGAGGTCTCCATCGGATTCATCCTGATCACGGTGCTGCTGTTCGCCGGTTCCTTGAATCTTTCCGACATCGTGCGCGCGCAAGCCCCGGATATGCGCGGCTGGTTCGTGTTTTCGCCGCTGCTGCCGATGTTCGTGCTGTTCTTCATATCGGCCCTTGCCGAAACCAACCGGCCGCCCTTCGACCTGCCCGAGGCGGAATCCGAGCTGGTCGCCGGGTTCGCGGTCGAATATTCCTCGACGCCCTATCTTCTCTTCATGGTCGCCGAATATCTGAACATCGTTCTGATGTGCGCGATGATGTCGATCCTCTTCTTCGGCGGCTGGCTGCCGCCTATCGACATATGGCCCATCAATGCCGTTCCGGGTGTGATCTGGCTGATCATCAAGGTGTGGTTCTTCTTCTTTCTGTTTGCGATGGCGAAGGCAATCGTGCCGCGCTATCGCTACGATCAGTTGATGCGACTCGGCTGGAAGGTCTTTCTGCCGATTTCTCTGGCATGGGTGGTGCTCGTGAGCGGCTATTTGCTCGCTACGGGCCGGCTTCCCGGGTGAGGTGAGACATGACCTGGCTAGGCCGTTCGGCGCGTATGATCTTCCTCTGGGATTTCGTCAGCAGTTTCTT
>DATHDZ010000161.1:0-2227 GCA_035318785.1 Micropepsaceae bacterium | reverse complement strand
GAACGGGCCGCAATCGCGCATTGGCTCGGCATCGAATCTGTCGAAGCCCTGAAGGCGACCGTCCGATTGTCGCGCGCAGGCGCGGATGAATATGCCTATGACGGCCGTTTTGAAGCGGATGTCGTGCAAGCCTGCGTCATCACGCTGGAGCCCGTCCCCTCGCATATCTCGGGCGAAATTCGGCGCAGATATAAGGTTCTGCCCCGGCCCTCGACGAGGCGCAGGAAAGCGGTCATCGAGCCAGAACCCGCCACCCCGGCCGTGATCGATCTGTCCGTGGCCGAAGATGACGGTCCCGAGCTCCTCGATCACCCCGTTATCGACCTCGCGGCGCCCCTCCTGGAGGAGCTGACGCTCTCCCTCGATCCGTACCCCAAGGCGCCCGGCGCCGCCTTTGAGGTGCCCCCTGAGCCCCTTGCGCCCACAGATAACCCCTTTGCCGTGCTGGAGAAGCTGAAAGAACCTGCGCCCGCCCGGCGTTCCCCCGGCAGGCCGGCCGTCAAACGGCAGCCGGGCAAAAAGGAGGGCTGAAAAGCCGCTTTTTTCGCTCCCACAGCGCTCTTGCGTCGGAAGGTGGTTTCGGCTTACCACCGCCCCCTGTTTTCCGGTTGGGCCCGTTTGGGACCTCACCCGGCAGCAGATCTGCGTGAATTTGCTCACCGAAAGGGTTTCCGCCATGGCGGTTCCAAAACGAAAAACCTCGCCATCGAAGCGCAATATGCGCCGTTCGCACCATGCGCTCAGCCCCGATGCCCATGCCGAATGTCCCAATTGCGGGGAGCTGAAACGTCCGCACCATGTTTGTTCCGCATGCGGTCATTATGACAGCCGCGAAGTCGTCGCTGCTGCAGATTGAAAACGCCGCGGCCTGGGCTTTGATCGGCCGCGCGCTTAAGCTTCCTTCGTCGCTTAGGCTGCTCGGGGGCTGCTAACAATTTGGTCCGGGATTTGATTCTGTCGATCGACGCAATGGGCGGCGATTCTGGTCCCGCTTCGATCCTGGCTGGAGCAGCCATTGCTCGTCGGCGCCATCCGAAAATCCGCTTCCTGCTCTATGGCGACGAGGCGGTGCTGAAGCCTTTATTGGCGCGCCATCGCGTGCTCGCGAAATCCGCTGAAATCCGTCATGCCCCCGCCGTGGTGCGCATGAGCGAAAAACCTTCGCAGGCAGTTCGCCGCGGGCGCAACACCAGCATGTGGCATGCGCTGGAAGCGGTGGCTCGCGGCGAAGCCAAGGTTGCGGTGTCCGCCGGCAATACCGGTGCGCTGATGGCGATCTCGATGTTTCGCATCGGTTTGATCGAGGGCATCACGCGCCCCGCCATCGCGGTGATCTGGCCGACCATGCGCGGCCAAAGCGTGGTCCTGGATGTCGGGGCCAATGCTGGCTCGGATGCGGAGCAGTTGGTCGATTTCGCGGTCATGGGCGAAGCCTTCGCGCGCGCCATCTTCGGCATCCAGCGCCCGACCGTGGGGCTGCTCAATATCGGCGAGGAAGAGCTCAAGGGCATCGAATCGGTGAAGCGCGCGGCCCAGATCCTGCGTGCGTCGCGACTGCCCATCGAGTTTTACGGCAATGTCGAAGGCGATGGCATCGGCAAGGGGATCGTCGATGTCGTCGTGACGGACGGCTTTACCGGCAATGTCGCCCTCAAGACCGCCGAGGGTACCGCCGAATTGATCATCCATTATTTGCGCGTTGCGCTCAAACGCTCTCTGCTGGGCAGGTTGGGCGCGATTCTCGCGAGCGGGGCCTTCCGGGTGCTGAAGAGAAAACTCGATCCGCGGACGCTGAATGGCGGCGTGTTCCTCGGCCTGAACGGCGTGGTTGTGAAAAGCCATGGCAGCGCTGATGCTTTGGGCTTCGCCAGCGCCATCGATCTTGCCATCGACATGGGTCAATCCGACATGATTGCGCATATTCTTGCAGACCGGGCGGGCGTGTCCTCGCTCCCCGATACTCCGGATGCTGCAGAGCCCCCCAATGGTGCCGCTGCGGCCCAGGCGGTTGCTTCGTGACTGTCACGCGATCCGTCATTTTGGGCTGCGGTTCATTTCTTCCGGCTAAGATTCTCACCAATTTCGATCTGGCGAAAATGGTGGATACCAGCGACGCGTGGATCTATGAGCGCACCGGGATCAAAGTGCGTCATGTGGCGCGCGAAGAGGAAACGACTTCGGATCTCGCCTTCGAGGCGGCGACGCGCGCCCTCCAAAATGCCGGCGT
>DATHDZ010000160.1:0-9806 GCA_035318785.1 Micropepsaceae bacterium | reverse complement strand
CGACCCTCAGATGGGCATGCTGGCCGACAACCGGAAATTTTACCCGCATTGTGCAGCGTGTGCCTGTGCGCATCCGTCTTCTGGATGCAGCAGACGTTGAACGCCTGCGCCCCGGCCTATCGGCAAACGTCACGGTGGATTTGAATCCAGAGTAAGGTGAGCCCGCTAACGTCTGCTGTGGAGCGCATGCCGGACATTCGTCACGACAGCGGGAACGTCCGGTTCTCGCGGCCCCCCACTGAGCGTTAAAAACATGCCATACGAACGGCAATATCAACAGGGGATACACTTTGTGATGCCCCAATAAGCGGGTGATTGGGCGATGTCATGGTCCGGCGCGTCAAACCCTCCATGGGTAAGAATCGGCCCACCAAGGCGGAGCGCGCGAATGTCCGATCTTGCTGAAAGCGGACGTTCAGCGCGGCATGCCGCAATGGCTGGGAATCGCCAAAAGCGGTCATTGCGCACTAATTGCACTTCTGTATTTGTTGCACGGACCTGTCAGGGCTTCACGAACCGATAAGCGAAGCGATCGGTCACGCCCTTGATCGAGGGATCGAACACCTTGATCGAGTGCTGATCGTCCTTGTTCGCGAGTATGGTGCTTTCCGCGCCCAGTACGAAGCCGGCCGCCTCCACCTCCTCGCGAACGGATGCAGGCTCAATCCGATGCAGCGACTGGGCGTCGCTCGTGCCCGCCCCGACGGCGGCGGCGTGGTCTACGATGACGTAGGACCCACCGGGCTTCAGCCGCTCGTAGACAGCTCGATTGAAGTGAGCCGCCGTCGCGCCCCTGGCCTGGATCAGCGCGGTGTGGAGATCGTGGTAGAACAGGTGCAGCCATAGGACGTCCGCTGGTTGCGTGGCCTCTGGCATCGCCACGAGGTCCGCCGAGACGGCTTCGACGTTCTCTCGGCCCGGCTCCTTCGCGAGCGTCCGCATGCGGCCCACCGGATCGTTCTTGAAGTCGGCGACTTCGGCCGGCACGAAGCTGTAGACCCGTCCCTCGGGTCCTACGATGTCGGAGAAGAGACGGGTCCAGTCGCCGTCGCCTGGGTAAACGTCGATGACGGTGGAGCCCGCATCGACTCGTGCGAACCGGATCAACTCGGATAGCTTGGCTTGGTCGTACATCGAGATCTCCTTTAGGGTTGCGCATTCGACGGGCGATGGCAGCGTTGTGCATTCAGGTGCACCCTCATCGAGCAGTCGATTTGGATACAAGCCAGCTATCGTTGATCTGTGACAGCCTAGCGATGGACAAAGCTTTGATCCGGAAGCTTTCAGTCACGGAGGGAACGGACGGTCATCGCTATGTGAACCTCTATTCGAGACAAATAATACCAACGAACTTTGGACTTTGTTGCAACGACGACTCTATAAAAGTGTCGAATTCGGCCCGCATTCCACCAGAATTTCTGACGCGTTGAATTTCTCACCCATATTTTGTTTTGACCGGTGGGACGTAGCAAAAAGCGTCAACTTTTCCGACCATCATTACCCGCGTCCGCTCACTCCGCAACTTCGGCGAGGCGTTCGGCGGCGGCGCGTTGCTGGCGGTCCCACATCGCAGCATAAGCTCCGCCGCGCGCCAGCAGCCCTTCATGCGTGCCCCGCTCTACGATGCCCCCGTCGTCCAGCACGAGGATCTCATCCGCATCCACCACGGTGGAAAGCCGATGCGCGATGATCATGGTCGTGCGATGGGCCGAGACCTCGCGCAGGCTCGCCTGGATCTCGTGTTCGGTATGGCTGTCCAGCGAGCTCGTCGCCTCATCGAAAATCAGGATTTGCGGGTTCTTCAGGATCACGCGCGCGATCGCGACGCGCTGCTTCTCGCCGCCCGATAGTTTCAGCCCGCGCTCGCCGACGCGGGTCTCATATCCGTCAGGCAGTTTGGCGATGAAATCGGTGAGCTGCGCCCGCCGCGCTGATTCCATCACGTCTTGTGGGGGCGCATCGGGGCGGCCATAGGCGATGTTGTAATAGATGCTATCGTTGAAAAGCACGGTATCCTGGGGCACCACGCCAATGGCGCGGCGCAGGCTCGCTTGCGTGACGTCGCGCAAATCCTGCCCGTCGATGCGGATGGCGCCACCTTGCGGATCGTAGAAGCGGAACAGGAGCCGGGCGATGGTGGATTTGCCGCCACCCGTCGGTCCGACGATCGCGACGGTCCGCCCCGCGGGAATTTCGAAACCAACATCGCTGAGAATAGGACGCCGCACGTCATAGGCAAAATCCACATGCTCGAAAATGATGCGGCCTGCAGCCACGTCCAGGGCCGATGCGCCCGGCCTGTCTTCGACTTCTGAGGTTTCTTCGAGCAGCCCATACATCTGTTCGATGTCGGTGAAGGCTTGCCGCAGGATGCGCCAAACCCAGCTCAGCATGTTGAGCGGCTGATAGAGCTGGAGCAGATAGGCGTTCACCATGACGAATTCGCCGATGGTCATGCGCCCGGCTGCGACGCCATAGGCGGCCATCAGCATGACGATGACGATTCCGACGGACAAAATCGACGACTGCCCAATATTGAAGATCGACAGGGAGCGCTGATTGGCAATGGCGGCCGTGACATAATCCCGCTTGGCCTCGTCAAATCGCTCCAGCTCGTGCTGCTCATTGGCGAAATATTTGACGGTCTCGTAGTTCAGAAGGCTGTCGATAGCCCGCGCATTGGCTTCGCGGTCCTGGGCGTTCATCTCGCGCCGGTACTTCATGCGCCATTGGGTGGCGGCCGCGGTATAGACCGCGTAACCCGCCACCACGGAAAATGTCGCGGCCGCGAGCGCGAAGCTGAGATAGTGCCACAGCACGGCGGTGACGAGCACGAGTTCGAGAATGATCGGCGCGATGCTGAAGAGCAGATAGGTAAGCAGCGATTCGATGCTCTCGGTGCCGCGTTCGATGGCGCGCGACAAACCTCCCGTCTGCCGCTCGAGATGGAAGCGCAGGGACAGATCGTGCAGATGTTTCAACACGCTCACGGAAATGAGCCGCAGGGCGCGCTCCTGCACCTTGGCGAAGATCATGTCGCGGATTTCGGTCGTCGCCGACGAAGCGACGCGCACCAGCCCATATCCGATGATCAGCGCGATCGGGACCACGAGAACGGCATTGGGTCTGGTCGTCAGCGAGTCGATCACCGACTTGTAGACGAGGGGGAGGGTCACATTGACGAGCTTCGCCGCTACGATGAGGGCGAACGCCGAGATGACGCGGAGCTTCAGCCCCGGCTCACCCTCGGGCCACATCAGCGGCAGCACGCGCCGGAGTACGCGCAGCTGGTCCCGCCAGCCAAGCCCGGGCTCCCGCCTATCCGATGATCCGCGGCTCAACGCCCAACGGCTTGCCATAGAAAAATCCAAGATTGCTGAGGAGATATATCGTATCTCCGGGCCCTGCTCTCAACCCGCCGGCGTCAGGCCGAGGGCTTTTTCGCTGCCGTTCCCGCAAATCGGTGCAGCAGAAAGGGCAGGGGAGTAGCCAGGCCGACAGACCAGTGCAGCAAGGAAATGGCCGAAATCAGCCCGTCATTGCCAAGATAATAGAGCAGGTACCCGCTCACGACCAACCAAGCGAAGAGACCGAAGGCAAGGCTGCCAGACCATCTCCGGCGCCGGCTGCGCCAGCCTTCAACGACATGGGCACCCCACAGCATCCCGAAGACCCAAAGCGAGGCGAAGCCGAATGCGCCATGGGTGGCGCGCGACCAGAATTCCAGCGGATGGGGCGTGGGTCCGAATGGGCCATTGTTTGCGAGAAAATCATGGAACAACAGCCATAACGCGCCGGTCAGCCAGATGCCCGCGCCGACCGCGTAAACCGCCCAACGGCGCGCGCGGGAAAGCTGCGGCGCGCGTGAAGGAAGCGCGGTTCTCGGTGTCATGCTTGCGCGCCAGGCAGATGCCGCCAGCCCCGGTTCGCGTCGTAAAGATGCGCCGACGCGCCGAACCGCTGTAGCAGTGCGTCGCTTGCCTCTTGCAGGATCAGCACGGGTTTGGTGAGGGCATCGGCGAGGAGGCAGCTCTCGGCCACAACCGATGCGAAGCGGTCCGTCGCGACGGCCCCGCCGTTTCTGCCATCCACGTGAGGCCCGACAATATCACCGTCATGGCGGCGTCTCTCGATATGGCCGCTGCTGCTCGCGACGGCGGCGTTTTCGACTTCGAGGAAGGGTATTCCCTCTGCGGAAGGCTTCTCGTGCGTCAGAGCGATGGCTTCGGCTTCGGAGCCACAGATTCTGAGATCGCCGCCGGCATTGACGCATGCCTGCGTCGCGCCGTGACGCTGCAGTTTCTCGATGGCGCGGTCGACGGCATAGCCCTTGGCGATCCCGCTGAGATCAATCCACAGCGGGCGGCGAAAACGCACGCCGTAATCCTCGCCCAGCTCGATGTCGCGCCAGTCGGCGTGCGGATCGGGTGGGTAGCGGGAATCCGGCGCAGGCAGAATGCCCCATTCGACGAGCCTCGTTGCCACCGTGATGTCGAAACAGCCCTCCGACGCCGCGGCGATCGCGCGCGCCCAATGGAGAACTTCGAAGGTCGCGGGATGCACATCCTGCGTGCGCATGGATGCATCGCGATTGAGCCGGCTCACATCGCTCTCCGGCTGTTGGAAACTCATCAAACGATGGACCAGTGCGATTTCCCCAAACGCTTCGTCGATGGCGCGATGCGCATCGGCTTGGACGAGACCATGCACCCGGATCGAAACCGTGGTGCCGAGCAGGGGCCGGGCCCGCTCAATCTTGGGCGACGAGGATCGCATAGGTGGCCAGGAGGCGTTTGACGCCGTCGGTGATGTGGCGGCTGGAGAGCGTTGCGCCGGAAATGTTCTGGATGTCCTTGGTGAGAGTCAGCTTCGCGCCATGGCGCTTGCCGGTGAATTGATCTCGCCAGCCCTGATTTCGAATCTGGCTGCCATAGGATTCGCGGTATTCCAGAATCTCCACCGCCTTGACGGCGCCGCCGGCATCGAGCCCAAGCGCGAAGGGAATGAATTCGTGCTTGCCCACAACCTCGTCGGCGATGAACCACCCACCGGTGGAGACTCGCCAGATCTGGACTTTTCGATTGCGGACATTGACACCCGACGCCTCTTCGATGGCCGACACCTGCTCGCGGGTGAGCTCGCGAAAATCCGGAGTCAGCGTCGCGTCCGGAAACATCAATTTCTGCGCCTGCGCGATGCTGAGATAGACCGTGGCGCAGGCGGGCGAGACAATCGCCAGGGTCGCAAAGGGCACCAGAACGAACTGGGCGCGCATCACACGGGAATCCCCAGCCTGAAGCGTACCCGCAAGCGTTCGGCGCCGACGAGGAGGCCATGCGAAACCGCACCCGGATCGTGCGCAGGGTTGCCCGCCCAGGGCAGCTGTTCATAGACCGCGAGCGTCGCCCACCATGTCTCGGTCGCGTAATGGAAGGCCGGACCGAAATAAAAGGCGTTGGACTTGGGATGCGCGGCATCGAAGCCGAAATGGCCCGAATAGCCGTTCTCGTTCAACAGTTCGACGCCCCCGAACCAGCCCGGAGCGAAGCGATAGGACACGCCGAGATAGAATTCCAAAGCGGTCTCGTGATCCCAAATCCCCGCCGCGACGTCGTGCCCCCAGACATATTCGAGATTCACGTTGGCGGCGAAAATCAGCTGGTCGTCCAGGAAATTCTTTTGGAAGAGAAGCTTGGCCTCAAGAGCCCGTTCTCCGGGGCCGATCGCCGGCTCCAGATAAAGAGCAAAACCAAAGGGATCGGTGTAGGGATTGAGAACCTGATAGATGGCTTCCGCTGAAAACCCGTTGAATCGCGTGGTGTCCACCGGTCCGTCCGGAGCGCCGGGCCCCTTGGGAACGATCTTGGTCCAGGAATAATTGGCGTAGAGCGCCAGCTGAAACCTGTTCGTGATGCCATATTCGACTTCTGTCCGCCCGGCGACCTCATCGAACTGTTCGTCGGGCTTGCTGCTTGCCCAGGTCGCCCATTGCTCGATCTCCATTCCGCCTTGCGGCAGGATTTCGGCCGTATAGATCGAGGCAAAGGGGGACTCGTCGGCTCGAGCCGGGGTGGCGGCCCCTATGATTGCCGCGCCAAGCACGGCCATTCCCATGGTGAAATGTTCAACTACGAGCTTCATTTTCCCCCGCCACAATATTGATAATGACTCTCAATTGCTACTATGGGCGGACAAAAGCTTTGTTGTCAATGCGACGCACTCGCAACTTTGTCACAGTACCTCCATCTCTGGGCGTGGGGGGCGTGGCCGCGTTCGGGTTCGGAACCGTCGTTCATCGAAAAAGGCCTTACGAATCCTGAGTTTCATCTATTGACGCGATGGGACCGAGGTCGATATACAGCCCCACCTTCGCGGCAGGCCGTCGAGCAAACGTTCGAAACGCTGCCTGAAGCCAGTGTAAGAGCACGGGTCAAGCGCGATCCGGGGGCAGTCTCGCGCCCGGGTCCTCCGCGTGTTGCGGGCCAACTCGAAAGAGTTGGTCCGTCGAATGTTTTGTTATTGGACGAGGGCCAAGGCCCGGAACGGAAAGCTACGAAATGCCGACAGTCAATCAGCTGATCCGCAAGCCGCGCGGCGAGAAGCCGAAGCGCAACAAAGTGCCGGCCCTGACGAATTGTCCGCAAAAGCGCGGCGTCTGCACGCGGGTCTACACGACGACGCCAAAGAAGCCGAACTCGGCGCTGCGCAAGGTCGCGAAAGTTCGCCTCACCAATGGCTACGAAGTGGTGAGCTACATCCCGGGCGAAGGCCACAATCTGCAGGAGCACTCGGTGGTGCTCATCCGCGGCGGCCGCGTCAAGGACTTGCCGGGCGTGCGCTATCACATCCTGCGCGGCGTGCTCGACACCCAGGGCGTCAAGGACCGCAAACAACGCCGCTCCGTCTACGGAGCAAAAAGGCCCAAGTGATATTCGCCTAGTCGAATGCGCCCGGCAGGCAAGACGAGCCGGGATCGAGAAGAGAAGAGACGAAGGAACCGACGATGTCCCGCCGCCACCGTGCAGAGAAACGCGAAGTCACTCCCGACGCCAAATATGGCGACATGGTGCTCGCGAAATTCATGAACAGCCTGATGTATGAGGGCAAGAAATCCGTTGCCGAAGGCATCATCTACGGCGCGTTCGACACGATCCAAGGCAAGACCAAGCAGGATCCGCTCAACGTCTTTCATGAAGCGCTGCGCAATGTCAGTCCGGCGCTGGAAGTGCGGTCACGCCGCGTGGGCGGCGCGACCTATCAGGTCCCGGTGGAAGTGCGCACAGAGCGTTCGCGCGCGCTTGCCATCCGCTGGATCATCACGGCTGCACGTAGCCGCAACGAACCAACCATGCAGGGGAGACTTTCGGGGGAATTGATGGACGCTGCGAGCAATCGCGGCACGGCGGTGAAGAAGCGCGAAGACACGCACAAGATGGCGGAAGCCAATCGCGCGTTCTCGCACTACCGCTGGTAACGAGTAAGGACGCGTATTAATGCCCCGACAGACCCCACTCGACCGCTACCGAAATATCGGCATTGCCGCGCATATCGATGCCGGCAAGACGACGACGACGGAGCGCATTCTTTATTACACCGGCCGGTCCCATAAGATTGGCGAAGTCCATGACGGCGCTGCCACCATGGACTTCATGGAGCAGGAACAGGAACGCGGCATCACCATCACCTCCGCCGCAACCACCTGCTTCTGGAACGATCACCGCATCAACATCATCGACACGCCGGGCCATGTCGATTTCACCATCGAGGTGGAACGCTCGATGCGCGTGCTCGACGGCGCGGTCGCGGTGTTCGATGCGGTCGCCGGTGTCGAGCCGCAATCGGAAACCGTGTGGCGTCAGGCCGACAAATACCGCGTGCCGCGCATCTGCTTCGTCAACAAGATGGACCGCACCGGCGCGGACTTTTACCGCTGCGTGCAGATGATGATCGACCGCTTGGGCACACGGCCCATGGTGATCCAGATCCCCATCGGCGTCGAAGCAGGCTTCAAGGGCGTCGTGGATCTGATCGCCATGAAGGCCCTTATCTGGAGGGAAGAGAATCTCGGCGCCGACTACGAAGTGACCGAGATCCCCGACGATCTGAAGGAAAAGGCGCAGGAGCTCCACACCAAGCTCGTCGATATGGCGGTCGAGGAAGACGAGAAGCTTCTTGAAGCCTATCTCGATGGTCACCCGCCGACGATCGAACAGATCAAATCCTGCATCCGTAAGGGCACGTGCGCATTTCGCTTCGTGCCCGTTTTGTGTGGCGCGGCCTTCAAGAACAAGGGCGTTCAGCCGCTCCTTGACGGCGTGGTCGATTTTCTTCCCTCACCTTTGGATGTTCCCCCGGTCGAGGCCACGAAGCCCCACTCCGACGAAGTCGTCATCCTTAAGGCCGAGGACAAGGCGCCGCTCGCGGGCCTGGCTTTCAAGATCATGGACGATCCGTTCGTCGGCTCTCTCACTTTCGTACGCATTTATTCCGGCACAATGAACGCCGGAACCATGGTGCTCAACTCGATCAAGGACAATCGCGAGCGCGTCGGCCGCATGCTTCTGATGCATGCGAACAATCGCGAAGACGTCAAGGAAGCCTTCGCGGGCGACATTGTGGCGCTTGCGGGCTTGAAGAGCACCACGACGGGCGAAACCCTCTGCGATCCGCAGCATCCGGTGATCCTGGAGCGCATGGAATTTCCCGATCCCGTCATCGAAGTCGCGATCGAACCCAAGACCAAGGCCGATCAAGAAAAGCTCGGCGTGGCGCTCCATCGCTTGGCGCAGGAAGATCCGTCCTTCCGCGTTTCCACCGATCTCGATTCCGGCCAGACCATCCTCAAGGGCATGGGCGAGCTTCACCTCGAGATCAAAGTCGACATCCTCCGGCGTACTTATAAAGTCGATGCCACCGTTGGCGCGCCGCAGGTGGCCTATCGCGAGACGCTGTCTAAGCCGGTGACCGTTGACTACACGCACAAGAAGCAGACCGGCGGCTCGGGTCAGTACGCGCGCGTGAAGATCGAATTTGAACCTTTGGCGCCCGGTTCCGGTTTCGAGTTCGTGGATGACGTCAAGGGTGGCTCGGTGCCGAAGGAATTCATTCCTGCGGTCGAAAAAGGCATCAAGGCGCAGAAGGAAAGCGGGCTGATGGCCGGCTTTCCGATGATCGACTTCAAGGCGAGCCTTGTGGACGGCGACTCCCACGAGGTCGATTCCAGCTCGCTCGCATTCGACATTGCAGCGCGCGCGGCGTTTCGCGAGCTTGCCAATCGCGGCGTGGTGAAGCTGCTCGAGCCGATCATGAAGGTCGAAGTGGTGACGCCGGAAGATTTTACCGGTGGCGTCATCGGCGATCTTCTTGGGCGGCGTGGCCAGGTTCAGGGGCAGGACACGCGCGGCAACGCGCAGGTCATCAATGCGATGGTGCCGCTGGCCAACATGTTCGGCTACATCAATACGCTGCGCTCGATGTCTCAGGGGCGCGCGCAATATTCGATGGAATTCCATCATTATGCGCAGGTGCCGCAAGCGATTGCGGATGAAGTCAAAGCAAAATACGCCTGAGGCCGAAGGCCTAGGTGAATTGTCTGTCTACGGAGAGCATGTATGGGCAAAGCGAAATTTGAGCGGACGAAGCCGCATTGCAACATTGGGACGATCGGCCATGTTGACCATGGCAAGACGTCGCTGACGGCGGCGATCACCAAGGTTTTGGCCGAGAGCGGCAAGGCGCAGTACACCGCCTATGACCAGATCGACAAGGCGCCGGAAGAGAAGGCGCGCGGCATCACGATCTCCACG
>DATHDZ010000159.1:0-3351 GCA_035318785.1 Micropepsaceae bacterium | reverse complement strand
TGAAAACCTGCAGCATGCCCATTCCGGATTGATGGGTGGCCGTCAAGAACCGCATCCCCGCTTGATCGGCGCTTGCTTCCACCGTCCGCGAATAAGACATGAAAGTGCGTTGCGCGACCTGCTGCCCGGCCATGAGGATCGCTTGTCCGGCCTCCCCCGCGCCGGCGATCATGGCCGCGAGGCCGACGGCCATGGAAAGCAGCATCGGAATCGTGGCGGCCCTCATGCCTGCGGAGGCGCGAATAAGGTCTCCATGCGCCATGTGACCGGTTTCATGCGCCATCACCCCGGTGATCTGGTTGGGCGTGTCCAGTGTCATCAACAGGCCGGTGTTCAGGAACATGTGCTGACCTTCGGCAACGAAGGCATTGATCGAAGGATCGTTCACCAGATGCAGCTGGACATCTTTGGGCACCAGGCCTGCCGTCACCAGAATCGGGTCGAGTTTTGCCCGCAGCACGCGTTCGGCCTCGGTGTCGCGGATCAGCGATACGCCCCCTCCCTGCGCGTGCGCAGTGTAGGACGGCAACGCCACCAGCGAGACCATCAGGAGTCCCGCGACGGCAAGCCCGAAAAGGGGGCGCAAACCGGAAAGCTTACCTTTCAACGGTGCATACTCCTTCGAAGCTGCCCCCTCGGGCAGGACGGTAGGATTCGCCTCCAACTCCGTCAATGCCAGGTACATGACTTTGTCGTCACGCAGCCAACCGCCTCAATTAATCCCGCCAATTGCCACTTTGGCTAGCGGAGGGGTCTCTCTGAGCTCAAATCTTGAAACGCCGTTGCCACCAGCCTTTGCGGGCCTCGTGCGGCGTAGCGTCAATTTCTTCGGCTCGTTCCGGCTCCCGCGTGTCCTCTATGGGTGTCCTGGAGCGGATCTCAGCCGCAGCGCTGGATGGCGCGTTCGGCTCTTCGTGGATCGCCTGTGCAGCCCTCTCCGGCAATGACGGCCTGTAATCCGCCTGATCGGAGAGAGACCAAAGCGGAGAAGACGGCGCATTCGGTATCATCACGGGATGCTCCTCGACTGAGGCTACGAAGGAAGCCGACTCCGAGTGGGGCTGCGCGTGAGATGCACCTTCGCCGCCAACCATCTCGCCGTCACGGCGACGGCCCCGCCGTCCGCGGCGGCGCCGGCGGCGCTTGCCGCCGTTTTCGCCCGCCATAGCTGGCAGCGAAGCGGGACGCGACTCTCTGTTCTCGTCTTGGTTTTCCGCGGTGGACTCGAACGGGGTCTCTTCATCCTCGTCTGTCTCGGCTGAAGACGGCTCGAGCCGTGCTTCGCCCGAAGGCGTTGGGGTTCCTTGAAACTCGCTTGGGCGTCCATCGGCACCGACCTCCTGGTTGGACCCATGGGCGTTTCGCCCGCGGCCGCCGCGGCGGCGCCGGCGGCGTTTACGCCCCTTGCCATCCACGCTTCCCGGATCGCGTTCCGTCGTGCTTTCGGTCGGAGGCGGCGCCGCTTCGACCGGTGCTTCGACGATCGTGACATCGGTTTCGAGCTCTTGCGCTTCCGATTCCTGATAACCCGCTTCGAACGAGATCGCCGCGGGTTTGTGCCGCGGAGTGGGAATGCGGACACCTGTGCGTTCCAGTTCGAAGCTGCCGCCCATCATGCTCGCCTGCGGCTCGAAGGAAATGGCGAGATCATAAGCCTCTTCGATGCGCGCGATTTCCCGGCGCTTCTGGTTCAAGGTGTAGATGGTGACGTCTGCGGGCGCCTTGACGGTAACATTGGCGGCCGGCTGGCGCTGACCTTCTTCGTCGAGGGCGCGCAACAGACGCAGGGCTGCGGACTCCGTCGAACGGATGATGCCTTGGCCATTGCAATGCGGGCAGGTGATGGTGGAGCCGGCAAGGACGCCTGCACGCAAGCGCTGGCGGGACATTTCCAACAAACCGAATTGGCTGATTTTTCCGATCTGGATACGGGCGCGATCGCCCCGCACGGCATTGTGCAAACGCTTCTCGACATTGCGGTCGTTTTTCTGATCTTCCATGTCGATGAAATCGACCACGATCAGACCCGCGAGATCGCGCAGGCGAAGCTGACGGCCGATCTCGTCGGCGGCTTCGAGATTCGTCTTGTGTGCGGTTTCCTCGATCGAATGTTCGCGCGTCGCCTTGCCCGAGTTCACGTCGATGGAGACGAGCGCCTCGGTCTGGTTGATCACGATGTAGCCGCCCGATTTCAGATTCACCGTGGGGCTGAACATCGCGTCAAGCTGCGCTTCCACATGGAAGCTCTGGAAGAGAGGCAGCGCCTCTTTGTAAGGCTTCACGTTCTTCGCATGACTAGGCATCAGCATGCGCATGAAGTCTTTGGCGTCGCGATAGCCCGCATCGCCATCGACGATGATTTCCGAGATGTCCTTGCTGTAGAGATCGCGAATAGCCCGCTTGATCAGGCTGCCTTCCTCATAGACGAGAGCAGGCGCGTTCGATTTCAGCGTCAGTTCGCGGACCGTGTCCCACAATCTCAAGAGATATTCATAGTCGCGCTTGATCTCCAATTTGGTGCGGTTGGCCCCGGCCGTGCGGATGATCAGCCCCATGCCTTCGGGAAGCTCGAGCGACTGTGCCGCTGATTTCAGTCGCTTGCGGTCGGTTGCGTTGGTGATCTTGCGCGAGATGCCGCCGCCGCGCGGCGTGTTGGGCATCAACACGCAATAGCGGCCGGCGAGCGATAAGAACGTGGTCAGTGACGCGCCTTTGTTGCCGCGTTCTTCCTTGACCACCTGGACCAGCATGATCTGACGCCGCTTGATGACTTCTTGGATTTTGTATTGACGCCGCCGTGGCGGACGGGGGCGGTCGCCCTGGCGCGGCCCGCGCCTCTGATAAGCGGCAGGTGCGCCCGTGGCTTCGGCCTGCACCGTCGCGAGGTCGCGAGACTGCGATTCGGCTGTGGTTCCGGATTCCGGCGAACGATGGGTGTCCTGGATATTTTCGCCGAGCGCATCGTCACCGCCCCCCGATTCGAACTCCGCGGGGGCAAACTCCTCATGCGGCACCGGCTCGTCCAAATCCTCGTGTGAGCGCGAATCCTCAACAATCGGGGAATGGTTTTCGGAATGGGATTCGATGCGCGCGCCGCCTTCGAATGACGCGGCCGCCGATTCTTCGTGCGCGGTCGCTTCGTCTTCGCCGTGCTCGCCGGCGCTATGTTCGGCGTGTTCATCGTCATGTTCGGCGCCGGGCATGGCATCCTGAGCGGGAGCCCTTGCGGTATCCACCGCATCGAAATCCTCTTCCGCCATCATGCGCTGGGTTTGCGCTTCCAGGATCGCCATCCGGTCCGCGACGGGGATCTGGTAATAGTCGGGGTGTATTTCCGAAAAGACGAGGAAG
>DATHDZ010000158.1:0-6075 GCA_035318785.1 Micropepsaceae bacterium | reverse complement strand
GCTCTTCGGATTCCGACTCCCGGCGCGGGGGACTCACGGCTGCAGCCTTTCGCCGACAATGCGCCACACATCGGCGGCGATGGGATCGGCCTCGCGCGATCCGTCGATGATTGCGCAACGGGCGGGCTCGGCAGCGGCGATTTTCAAGAAACCGTCGCGCAGCTTCGCGTGAAATGCGGCATCGAAACGCTCGAAGCGGTTCTCGCCTTGGCCGCGGCGCCCCGCGCGCGTGAGACCGGCGCCTGGATCGATGTCGAGCAGAATGGTGAGGTCGGGCGCGAAATCGCCGAGGGCCGAGCGTTGAAGACCACGCACGGTCTCTATTCCCAGCCCGCGCGCGATTCCCTGATATACGAAAGTGGAATCCGCGAAGCGGTCCGAAATCACCCAGGTTCCGGCGGCCAGAGCTGGCTCGATCACCCGCGCGACGTGATCGGCGCGGGCGGAAAGAAACAGCAAAGTCTCGGCGAGCGGTGTCCAGCGTTCGGGCGCGCCCTCCACCAGAAGCTTGCGGATTTCTTCGGCGCCCGGCGAACCGCCGGGCTCGCGGGTCAGAAGAACGGCCCGTCCATGCGACTGAAGGGAGTCCCGGAGCATCCTAGCCTGGGTGGATTTGCCGGCGCCCTCGCCTCCTTCGAAACTGATGAACTTGCCTCTTGCCCCTGCCATTCACACCTTGTCGGCACCGAAGACCAGCACCTGCAGCCCCATCATCATCTTATCGAGGAAGCCGTTCGAAGGCACTGCCTCCGCCGCGACGGCGGGTACAACCTTATCCGGTTTTCCCGGCACCGAGACCGTCAGCGTCCCGATCTGCTGTCCGGCCGCAACCGGCGCGCGCACGGGCCCGTCATAGCGCAGCGTCACTTTCATATCGCGGCGCGACGCGACGGGCATCATGATGCGCAAGGGGTCCTTGACGGTGACGCCGACCGAATTTTTGGCGCCGCCCCAGATGGCCGCATCGCCCACCACATCGCCCTTGCCGGCGAGCTGGAAGGCCTTGAACTCGCGATAGCCGATGTCGAGCAGGCGGCGCGCTTCATTGATGCGCTCGCGTTCGCTCTTCATGCCATTGAGGACGATGATCAAGCGGTGGTCATTGCGCATCGCCGAGGCGACGATGCCATAGCCGCCGGCGTCGGTGTGACCCGTCTTTAACCCGTCCACGCCGATATTCTCATCGACCAGCGTGTTGCGGTTGGGCTGACGGATATTGCTCCAAGTGAAATCCTTCATGGCGAAATATTTGTAATATTCGGGATAGGCGCGGATGACATGCGCTGCGAGCTTCGCCAAATCCTCTGCGGACATATATTGGCCGGGATCGGGAAGTCCGCTGGAATTCACGAAATGCGACTGGGTAAGGCCCAGCTCCTTGGCGCGCGCGTTCAGCATGCCGGCGAAGCCCGCTTCGGAGCCGCCCAAAGCCTCGGCGACCACGACGCAAGCATCGCCGCCGGACTGGATGATGATGCCCTTCAGAAGATCGTCGATGCTGATATCGGAATTGAGCGCCACCCACATCTTGGACTCGTTGTCCTTCTGGCCCTGACGCCAGGCGGTCTCCGAGACGTGGAATGTGTCCTCCGGCTTCAGCCTTCCGTCCTTCAAACGTTGAAAGAGGACTTCCACCGTCATGAGCTTGCTCATGGATGAGGGCGGCATGGGCTCGGTGCAGGCCTTGCAGAACAGCACCTCGCCGCTGTCATAATCGACGAGCAGAGCGTGTTGGGCGTTGGTCAGGATTTCGGCCTGGGCACCGCGGCCCGCAACAAGGGCCATGCCGGCGAGAAGACTGAAAATCAATGGACGGGAAAAACGCGTAAGGAACACCGGGGGCCTCCATGGGTGACGCGTCACGCTCATAACGCCTTGAGGGTTAAATTCGCGCCAAGAGCTTCGCGGGAAACTCATCAACTCGAGACAGCATCGACCACGATCTGGACATCATTTTGGCCAAGCGCCAGCACCTGGGCGAGAACCGCGTCGGCCTGCTCGACGGCCTGGAAGGGCCCGATGCGGACCCGATAGATGGGACGGCCGTCCTTGGTTCCGGGAAACACCCGGGCGCCCGTGCTGCTCAGTCTGGCCGCAACCGATCCGGCATTGACCGGCGAGGTGAAGGCCCCGGCCTGGACGTAGAGCGCCGTGGCGGATGGGACGGGGATTTCAACCACTTGGCCATCCGCGGCCCCAAGAGCCGACGGCGGCGGCAAGATCGTCTGTTCGACAGGCTTGGGCAGGTTCCGCGCTGCGACCGGAGGAGCTACGGCTACGCCGGCCACCGGCGGCAGGGCCATGGCATCCACCTGGGTGACGGGTGCGGCAGGAACGGCGGATGCGATTTCCGGCGGGGTCTCGTCTGCGGGCGAAGCGAGCCCGGGGCCATAAAGATCGGCCCGGCCGATATAGCTGACGCGGACGCGCGCAAGCCCGTTCAAGCGGAACCCGAGCAGGTCCGCGGCATGTTCCGAGAGGTCGATGATGCGCCCGTTCACATAGGGCCCGCGGTCATTGACGCGCACCACAAGCGAACGGCCGTTCTCGAGATTGGTCACGCGCACATTGACCGGCATGGGCAGCGTGGGATGGGCCCCGCTGACGCCGTTGCGGTCGAACACTTCGCCATTCGCGGTCAGGCGGCCGTGATAGTCGATGCCGTACCAGGAGGCGATGCCGGTCTCGTCATAAGCGGGCTGCTCTTGCGGGTAATACCAGATGCCCCCGACTTGGTAGGGATTGCCGACCTTATAGATCGGGTTGGGGACAACGGGCGCAGGAGCGGGCGCGGCGGCGACGGGGGCGCCGTTCGAAACCATCGGCGTCATGATGTGGACGGGACGCGAGGTCTGGCACGCGGACAGAATCCCCACCAGGACTACGCAACCCGCAACTCTGACAAGGGGACAGCCCAGGGGAAACGTCTTGCGCAATGCTTCGCGAGCCCAATTGATTCGGAATTTCAAAATGTTAGAGCAATTCTCGCGGGAGTTCACGTGCCTCGCCTGCCATTGACGTTCACATTCATCATTGCCCCAATCTTGTCACGCCTAGGCTGGCGCGCCCGATAAGGAGCTTCATGGAGCATCGATGGTGAATGTTGCCTGAACGCGAGGGGCCGCCTCGTCCAAAACCCATCAGGCATTGGACGAGGCGCCCTTGACCCGGGTCAGATGCTCGCGAGCTGCGAAAGCTTCACGTTCTTCAAGGGCAATTCGCGCACCCGCTTACCGCTGGCCGCGAAGATGGCATTGGCGATGGCAGGCGCAATCGTCGCCGTGCCGCATTCGCCGATGCCGCCCCATTTCGCACCGCCCGACGGCACGAGATAGACCTCGATCTTCGGGGCTTCGGCCTGGCGCACGACGCGATAGGTGTCGAAGTTCAGCTCCTGCACCTGGCCGGCCTTGACCGACATTTCGCCATACAGCACCGCGGAGAGCCCGTAGATCGCGCCCGATTCCATTTGAGCTTCGATGATCTTCGGGTTGACCACGTGATAGCAATCCACCGCCACCACAAGGCGATCGACGCGGATCTGGTCGCGATCGTTCACGGTGACTTCGGCGACGGTGCCCACAACCGAACCGTGGTTTTCGGCCACCGCAATGCCGCGCCCCTGCCCTTTGGGCAGCTTCGTTTTCCAATTGCTCTTTTCGTTGAGCTTCTCGATCACGCCCACGAAATCGACGCGGTCGACCATGGCGCGGCGGAATTCTAACGGGTCCTTGCCCGCCGCATGGGCTAGCTCGTCGATGAAGCTCTCATAGAAGAAGCAATTCTGCGAGCCGCCGACCGAGCGCCAGAAGTTCACCAGCAGATGGGTGTTCTTCATCGCGCCGCCGACATAGAAATTCGGAATCTTGTAAGGCGAGTTGGCGATGCCGTCGACCGCCTGGCCTTCCAAGCCGTTGTCCACCGGACGTCCGAGCGAGCGGTTGATGGAACCGACCGCGAGTTTGGTTTCCACGGCGAGCGGCATCCCGTCGGGACCCAAAGCGGCGCGGAATTTGGCGGCAGCTTGCGGGCGATAACGGTCGCCGCGCATGTCCTGCTCACGGCTCCAGGTGAGCTTCACCGGTTTGCCGATGTCTTTGGCAATGGCGATGGCCTGCACCATCTCGTCGTTCTTTGAGCGCCGGCCGAAGCCGCCGCCGAGATAGGCGTTGTGGATATAGACTTGTTCGGGCTTCAGGCCGGAGGCCTCGGCGCCCTGCTGCAAGGTCGACAACGCCGATTGCGTTCCCATCCAGACGTCAAGCCGATCGGCCTGCAGATGCACGGTCGCGTTCAACGGCTCCATCGGCGCATGGGCCAGATGCGGCACCTCATAGACGGCTTCCACGACTCTGCTCGCTTGGGCGAGGACGCCGGCGGCGTCGCCGTCCTTGCGCGCTTGCACCATCGGTTCGTTCAGCGTGTCGCGATAAAGCTGCTTCATCTGCGCGCTGTCGGAATTGGCGCCCGGCCCATAGTTCCAAGTGATCTTGAGGGCGTTCAATCCTTCCATCGCGCGCCAGGTGTTGTCGGCAACGACGGCGACGGCATCCTTCAGCTTCACGACTTTGACGATTCCGCGCTTGCCGGCGACGCCGCTTTCATCGACCGATGCCAATGTCCCACCCACGACGGGGCAGGACTCGATCGCGGCATAGACCATGCCGGGCACTTTGCTATCGATGCCGAATTTGGCTTCGCCATTCACCTTCACCGGCGTATCGAGACGCGGCATCGGCTTGCCGATCAGTTTGAACTGATCGGGCGATTTGATGGCGGGCTCCTTGTCGAGCTTGATCTTCGAGGCATCGGCCGCAACCTGCCCGTAGGTCAAGCGGCGGTTGGATGCCTTGTGCAGCACCGCGCCGTTTTCGGCCACGCATTCGGTGGCGGCGACGTTCCAGCGGTTTGCCGCGGCCTGAATGAGTCGGCCGCGCGCGCTAGCGCCGGCCTGCTGCAGATATTGCCACGAGGTCGCAACGCCTCGCGATCCGACCGTGTTCTGATCCTTGTAGACATTGTTCTCGCGCACATTGCGATTTGGCGAGGCGAATTCGCCTTTGATCTTTGCCCAATCGCATTCCAGCTCTTCGGCGACGATCATCGGATTGGCGGTGCCGGCGCCCTGCCCCATCTCCGCATGCGGGATGCGGATGGTGATGGTCTCGTCGGGGTCGATGAGTATCCAGGCATTGATTTCGTTGGTGGCGACGGCGTCATTGCTCCAGGGCGCAGAACTGAGCGGCCGCGCGAAAGCAAGACCGGGGAACGCGAAGCCGAGCGCGAGACCGCCGGCCGCGGAAATCCCGGTGACGATGAATTTGCGGCGTGACAGCGAGTCTTCGCCGCTTACGGGCTCAAGGTGTCCCATGCTTATCTCCCAATCCTAGGTTTCGCTTGCGCGTTCAGGCTTTGGTCGTGGCTGCGCGATGGATTGCGCGCCGGATGCGGATATAGGTGCCGCAGCGGCAGATATTGGTGATGCCATTGATGTCGGCATCGGTCGGATTGGGCTTTTCCCTGAGGAGCGCCGCCGCCGCCATGATTTGGCCCGACTGGCAGTAACCGCATTGCGGAACGTCTTCCGCGACCCAGGCCGCTTGCACCGGATGGAGCTTGCCGTCGGCGGAGGCGAGACCTTCAATGGTGGTGATGTTCTTGCCGGCCACGCTTGCCACGGGGACCGAGCAGGAGCGCGTCGCCACACCGTCGACATGAACGGTACAGGCGCCGCATTGGGCGATGCCGCAACCGAACTTCGTGCCGGTCAGGCCGATCTCATCGCGCAACGCCCAAAGGAGCGGCATCTCGCCCTCGATGTCGAGCGCATGCGTTTTGCCGTTGACCTTAAGTGTCACCATTGAATGCCTCCTGATGCTGAAGCCGATGCCGGGGGCCCTAGCCGATTCGCCACCGCCTTTTAGGGCGGCGGACCATACCACAACCCTAAGACGGGGCGCATTATAGCCAAACGGATATAACGAAAACCGGCGTCAGATGCCGGCGTACCATTCATAGCCGCGGTCTTCCCAATAGCCGCCTTTGCCAAAGCCAATTTTGGCGAAGTCCTCGACC
>DATHDZ010000157.1:0-16633 GCA_035318785.1 Micropepsaceae bacterium | reverse complement strand
TCTGACCGGAATTAAGGCGATGTGGGCCTTCTACAGCGTGATCACGCTGTTGGGCGTTGCGCTCGGTCTGTCGCAGCCGGCCATGCAGTCATTCCTGCCGTTCCTGGTGACTCTCGACAAGCTCCCCCAGGCGATCGCCTGGAACGCTTCGGCCTATCGGACGGCAGTGATCGCGGGACCGGCCCTGGGTGGCTTTCTGTACGATTTGGGGCCCGCTGTGAATTACAGCCTCTGCCTCGGCCTCTATATTTTCACACTTATTGCGATGTGGAACTTGCGGATCCGAGCCCAGAAGAGCATGCCGAGCAGCAGCAGCACATTGGAGCGGATCGTGGACGGCATCGTCTACATGCGTCAGCGGCCGATCCTGTTCGGCGCCATCTCCCTCGATCTGTTCGCCATGCTGCTGGGCGGTACCACAGCGCTATTGCCGATTTTCGCTCGCGACATTCTCCATACCGGTCCCGCAGGGCTTGGCTTCCTGCGCATGGCGCCGGCCATGGGGGCTGCGATGGTGGCGATCGTGCTGGCGCGCTGGCAATTGCACCGTCATACCGGCATTTCCATGTTCACCTGCGTCGCCATATTCGGTGCCGCGACGATCGTGTTCGGCCTTTCGCGGGAGTTCTATCTCTCCATGGCCGCGTTGACGGTGACGGGCGCCGCGGACATGGTGAGCGTCTATGTGCGCTCGGCCCTTGTGCAGCTGGCGACGCCCGATCACATGCGAGGCCGTGTCGGCTCGCTGAACTCGCTCTTCATCGGGGCTTCGAACGAACTCGGTGAATTTCGCGCCGGGATGACGGCGGGCCTGTTTGGAACCGTCCCCGCCGTTGTGCTGGGCGGAATCGGCACGCTGGGCGTGGTCGCGCTCTGGATGGGATTGTTCCCGCCCTTGAGGCGCGTCGACCGTTTCTCCGACGTCGCCGTCCGATAGCGGCGCTCAGCGCGGCTGGGGCACGATCCGAATATAGGGCTTGGGCGCCTTCCACCCCTGCGGGTAGGTCTTCTTCGCGTCCTCGTCGGAGACCGAGCCCGCGATGATCACATCCTCGCCCTGCTTCCAATTCACCGGGGTCGCGACCTTGTGCTTCGCGGTGAGCTGCATCGAATCGATGACCCGCAGCACCTCGTCGAAATTGCGCCCTGTCGTCATAGGATAGATGAGAATGAGCTTAAGCTTCTTGTCCGGACCGATGACATAGACGTTGCGTACCGTCTGATTGTCCGCCGCTGTCCGCTTGGTGGGATCGCCCGACGCTTCGGCGGGCAGCATGTCGTAGAGCTTGGCGATGGCGAGGTCGGGATCGCCGATGATCGGATAATTGACCGCCGTGCCTTGCGTCTCTTCGATGTCCTTCGCCCAGCCGGAATGCCGGTCTACCGGGTCGGCCGACAGCCCGATGATCTTGACGTTGCGCTTGTCGAATTCCGGTTTGATCTTGGCCATATAGCCAAGCTCGGTGGTGCAGACCGGCGTGAAGTCCTTCGGATGCGAAAACAGAACCCCCCAGGAATTGCCGAGCCATTCGTGAAAACGGATCGGGCCTTGCGTCGTTTCGGCTTGAAAATCCGGAGCCGTGTCGCCCAGTCGCAGTGTCATGGGTTTTTTCCTTTAGGAGGGGAACTGAGTTGCGCGTGCAAATTGAGTTGCGCGCGCAAATGAAGCGCGCACCCTAATACGGTGGCCCGCGCGCCTCAATGTTCCCTTCAAGGAAGGCCGTCAGCCAGGCAATTACCGCGAAGCAGGCTTGTGTTGTTTCGATTCGGGTTTGTCCTTGCCGCCGCCGACATGCTTGGTCGGGTCGGTCATCGACGGCGGATCGCTCGCCGGAAAGCTGTCGTCCAGCGCGTCGTCGAGCTTTGCTTCTTGCTTCTTGGATTGGTCTTTCTTGGAAGGATTTGCGAATCTGTCAGCCATGGCACCTCTCCTTGTCCGGAAATGGTAACGGACAGAGGAGGTGCAAGTTTCCGCCACGCTTCAGCTAATCCCACGAAAGATTGGCCCTGAAGGCGAAAATCGATCCTGGCCCGCGGCTTCGCTTAATCCCTTCCCATGATGACCAGCCTTAACCTGGCGGCATCACCCCTCCGCGTCTGATTTATCCTCTCGCGATGGCCGCTTTCACGCGTTCCGGCGTGAAGGGAAGATCGCGCAGCCGCGCGCCTGTCGCATGCCGGATCGCATTGGCGATGGCGGCGGAGATCGGACCTTGTGATGCTTCACCCGCACCCAGCGACGGCAATTCCGGATGGTCGATCAGCACCACATCGACGGCGGGCACTTCCGCGAAGGTGAGAATCGGATAGCCCACCCAATCGCGCGACAGAATGCGCTCCTTGTCGAATTTGACCTGCTCCTTGAGCGTCCAGCTTGCACCCTGGATGATGCCGCCCTCGATCTGATTCCTCAGCCCGTCGGGATTGATCGTCTGCCCGGCATCGGCCGCCGCGGTGACGCGCTCGACGCGCACGGCGCCACTTGTCCTGTCGACCACCACGTCGGCGATCAGCGCGACATAGGTCTTGGTCGTCTCGTAGCGTGAGAACGCGACGCCGCGCCCGCGCGTGCCGTCGCTTTTCTCGCCCGGCTTCCATCCTGCTTTTTCCGCAGCCGCTTGCAGCACGGCGCGTGCGCGCTCGTCTTTCAAATGTTTCAAGCGGAACGCGACCGGATCGGCGCCCGCCGCGTCCGCCACTTCATCCATGAAGGATTCCAGCGCGAAGACATTTCCGAATCCGCCCAGCGTACGCAGCGCGGAAACGCGCAGCGGCATGTCCGGGATGAAATGATCGACGATCCTTTGATTGGGAAAATCGTAGGTCGGCACCGCATTGCGGTCGCCGCCGCCCGCGGGCAGGGCGAGCTCGGCAGGGGTTGCGCGCTCGAACGGCTTGGCCAGATGCCAGGATGCCAGAAGATTCACGCCCTGCCGGTTGCCGGGGCGCATATTGTGCGTGCAGCTCCAGACGTCATATTGCCAATCGACGATACTGCCATCGGCGGACAGGCTCGCGCTCGCCGCCATGGTCATGGCCGAACCGAACGGCTCCCAGCCGAACTCGTCGTCCCGCATCCATTGCAGTTTGACCAAGCGCCCGTTTACGGCGAGCGAGAGCAGCGCCGCATCGAACGCCGCATCGTCCGCACCATTGTGGCCGTAGCAGCCCGCGCCTTGGGTGTGGATGACGCGGACCTTCTCCGGCGCGAGGCCTGTCGCTTTGGCGATATCCGCGCGCAAGGGATAAGGCCCTTGGGTATGCGACCACACGGTCAGCATGTCGTCGATCAATCCGGCGGCGCCGCAGGAAGGACCGATGGAAGCATGTGCGAGATAGGGCTTTCGGTAGGTTGCGGTGATGGTCTTCACGGCGGGCTGCGCGCTCGCGGTTTTCTCGTTCACCGTCTTGGTGTCGATGCCGGGCCGGGTCTTGAGATAATCATGCACGGTCGCGGGATCGGGGAGCCCGGCGGGCACGCGCCATGTTGCCGCCTTCATCAACGCCGCACGCGCCGCGATGGCCTGCTCCTCGCGTTCGGCCACGACGCCGAGGAATCGCCCGTCGCGAACGACCGCGATGACGCCCGGCATCTTTCGTACGCTGGTCTCATCGAGACGGACGAGCTCGGCACCGTAACTCGGGGGGCGCACGATGCGGCCATACACCATGCCGGGAAGACGCATATCCTGGATGAAGATCGGCTGGCCCATGACCTTGTCGGGGATGTCGAGCCGCTGGGCCGGGCGTCCCACCAGCCGGTGATCCTTCGCCGGCTTGGGCGGCACGCTGTTCGTCGCTTCGCGCGCGAGCGGCATGTCCGCCGCGAGCTCCCAATAGCTGGTCCTTTGCGGGCCGCTCTTGGCGAAGATGGTCCCATCATCGGCGATCAATTGATCGACCGGCAAAGCCAGGCGCTGCGAGGCGTGCTGGATGAGAATCGCGCGCGCTTCCGCGGCGGCGGAGCGCAGTGCCGCGCCGCCGGCTTCGATGGAATTGCTGCCGGCGGTGACGCCTTCGTTCGGCGAACGGTTGGTGTCGACCGGAATCATGCGCACCCGCGCGATGCCGATGTCGAGCTCTTCCGCCGCGATCTGGGCGAGCGCGGTCGTCGCGCCCTGGCCGAGTTCGACGCGGCCGGTGAACACGGTCACGGTCCCAACCGGGTCGACCCGTAGCCAGGCATCGAGTCGCCGATTGGCCTCAAGCATTCCGGGAAGGCGAGGAGCCGACTCAGCGGCTGTGCCGACGCGCGGCGCCATGCTGAAGGCGATGACGAGACCACCAAGGGCACCGCCGAACTCGCGGCGTGTGAGAGTGGCGCTCATGTCGCCATCTCCTTGGAGGCACGCTCGATCGCCCGAACAATGCGATTGTGGCTGCCGCAACGGCAGAGATTGCCCGCGAGCGCTTCGCGGATTTGGAGTTCGCTGGGGCGCGGATTCTTGTCGAGCAAGGCCTTGGCCGACATGATCATCCCATTGATGCAATAGCCGCATTGCATCGCCTGTTCGGCGATGAATGCCGTTTGCAGCGGATGGAGCTTGGTTTCCGTGCCGATTCCTTCGAGCGTCGTGATGTCCCGATTCTCCACGGCGCGAACTTCGGTCCGGCAGGAGCGAACCGCTGTGCCTCCGACGATGACGGTGCAGGCGCCGCATTGGGCAAGGCCGCAGCCGAACTTGGCGGCCGAAAGCTCCAAATCATTGCGCAGCGCGTAGAGCAACGGTGTGTCGCCCTCCAATGTGACCTCGCGGAGAGCACCGTTTACGCGCAAATGGTAGGTTTCTGGCATGGCGGGTCCTCGCACGCGCCGCGCCTGAACATCCTCTGTGAGGGCAGATCGGTCAAGCCGCCCCGAACACATCCGCGTGCGGCAAACAAAATTCCGGGTGAAAACATTGCGACCCTGGGCGATTATGAGCGTCGCCACGCCCCAGAGGTTCTGCTAAATTGCTTTAGAATATAAGCCGTAAGGGAGGTTTTGCATGTCGGTTCGCCTGACTATCGTATTTGCGGCCACGGTCGCATTGGGGGCTGCTGCGGTAGCCATAGGAGCGTCGCAGGCTGCGCCTGCTCCGGGACTCGATTACGAGTTCTTCAAGACCAAGGTTGAGCCGATCTTCATGAAGAAGCGCGCCGGCCACTCGCCTTGCACGACGTGTCATACGGGGGCCAATAACTTCCTCCGGTTAGAGGAATTGCCCAAGGGGGCGACGTTCTGGAGCGAAGAACAATCGCGCAAACAATTCGAATCGATCTCGAAGCTCGTCACCCCCGCCAATCGGGCGGAGAGTCGTCTTCTGATCCATCCGCTCGCTCCCGAGGCCGGTGGCGATCTGTTCCATTCCGGCGGCCGGCAATTCGCCGACAAGAACGATCCGGACTACAAGATCCTGATGCAATGGGTCGGCGTGAATTAACGGGGGTTGGTGTCATTCCCGCGCAGGCGGGAATCCAGTGTCTTAATAATAGTCCTGGATGCCCGCCTCCGCGGGCATGACAACAGTGTGGTTCGTTTCAAGACTTCATAAGCAATCGGGCCGGCGTTTCCACGCCGGCCCGATTTTTTGACGACGATGATTCGCTGGGATCAGCGCATGACGAGCGTGTTGATCCGCTTGGGCACTTCACCGACCGGCACCACGGCGCTGATCTTCTTGGTCGCCATGTTGATGGCCGTCACTGACTTTAAGCCGGAATTGGCGATGTAGATCTGGCCGTCCGGGGTGAAGGTCACCCAGTTTGCCACCGCGCCGCCGAGCCGCCGTCCCGCCAGTTGCAGGTCGGGCAATTTGATGGTGTCGGTGAGCTTCAGATCAGATGTGTTGTAAACAAACACAGCGTTTTGCGGGATGCTCGTTGTCCAAAGCTGCTTGCCGTCGGGCGACACGCCGATGCCGTGCGAGGGTGCGTCCTCGCGGCCCGGATCCATATCGACGCCGGTCTTGAGGTCCGGCAGCTTGATGCGCGCGACTTCCTCATGGGTCTTGAAGTCCAGGACCGCGAAGCCGTCAAAGGCCGCGAGCTGGACGTAAACGCGCTTCGGAGAGCCATCGGCATTGTGTTCGATGGTCATCGGCCGCACGCCATGGTCGAATTTGTGCTCCCAGGCGATGGTCTGGGTCTTCAGGTCGAAGGCGGTGAATACGCCGGTCTGTACAGAGCCGCAGATCGCCGTGTTGCCGTCATTGCTCGTATAGCAATTGTGCAGCCGCCCATGCGTCGGGATGGTCTTGGTGACTTCCAGCTTCACTGGATCGATGATGTCCAGCGCGCCTTCGCCGCGCGCGATGCCGACGACGATTCTGCCGTCCTTGGCCACCGCGATGTTGTTGGGATGGTTGGAGAGCGTGATCTTCTTCATCAGCTTGCCGGTCTTCTGATCGAAGACGTCGAGCGTGCTGGTCGCTTCGTTGCTGACATAGACCCGCGACCCGTCGGGCGAGAAATTGACCCCGTGCGCGCCGACGATCGGGATCGTCTGCACGACTTTGTTGGTCAGAGGATTGATGACGTCGATGTCGTCGCCTGCGCTGTTCGTCACATAGACAAAGGCGGTCTCGGCGCTCGCCGAGAAGGGCGCAAGCGCCAGCGCAATGCATGAAGACATCAAGATGCGGCGAATATTGGACATAGGAATCCTCCTAGGCGGGCCACCCCGCGGGCAGGCGCAAGGTAAGGGAGAAGAGGGGTGCAACTCAAGGGCCGCAGCGCCAAGCCCTGCCTGAAAAACCGGCCGGTTAACGAGAATACATCTGGCGCGTCTCGTTATCCGACGAGGGGGCGCAGCGAAGGCCAGGCGTAGATGAGAACCCCGAGGCCCGAGCAGAGGGCGAGGGTCGGCATCATGCCGAGCCTGAATCGGAATATCGCTAGAGCCGCGACCATCGACAGCAGAACCGCCGCCCAATTCACGCTTCCAAGCTCGGGTTCATGCAGGATCATCCCAAAACCGCTCACATCCTCCACGCGCCCGAACAGGGTGTGGAGTGCGAACCAAACCGCAAGGTTGAGGATGACACCCACCACGGCGGCGGTGATGGCGGACAGCATGGCCGAAAGCGCTTTGTTGCCGAGGAGGGATTCGATGTAAGGGCCGCCTAGGAATATCCATAAGAATGACGGCACGAATGTCGACCACATCGCAGCCACGCCGCCGATGGTGCCTGCGAGCAATGGGGAGAGCGCGCCGGGCTCGCGGAATGCCGCCATGAAGCCGACGAATTGCACCACGCTGATGAGCGGACCGGGCGTGGTTTCGGCGAACCCCAAGCCGACGAGCATCTCGTCGGGCTTCAGCCAATGGTAGGTCTCGACCGCCTGCTGAGCCATATAGGCAAGGACCGCCGAACGTGACAACCGCCATTTTGCTGTTGAAGGCGGTGATCGCCGTGAGAATGTTTTGCGGCCCCAGCGAGATCAAAAGCACCGCGAGCGGCGCCAGCCAAAGCACAAGGCCGATGAAAGCGATTTTGAGAAATCTTGCCGTCGATGGACGGAGGTAATCGGGAATTTCCTTGGCGAGGAATTCGTCGATGATGGCGGGGTGATTGTTCGCATCGGGAGACGCGCTGTGATCGCTGCCGCGGGCGGACCCAAGCCTCGCACGGCCGAGAAACCCGATGAGCGCCGCCGCAACGATGAGGATCGGAAAGGGGACGCCAAAGAAGAAGATGGCGACGAAGGAGGCGCCCGCGATGGCGATCTGACGTCGGCCCTTGAGCGCTCGCTTGCCGACCCGCAAGACCGCTTCGATGACGATGGCAAGCACCGCTGCTTTCAGGCCGAAGAACAACGCCTGCACCATCCCGATCTGTCCGTAGGCCGCGTAGATCCCGCTCAAAATCCCAAGAGCAACAAATCCGGGGAGGATGAACAGCGTCCCCGCGACGATCCCGCCGTGGATGCGATGCATCAGCCACCCGATATATACCGCGAGCTGATGAGCCTCTGGGCCGGGGAGGAGCATGCAGTAGTTGAGCGCGTGCAAGAAGCGCCGCTCGCTGAGCCAATGTTTTTCCTCGACCAATATGCGGTGCATGACCGCGATCTGGCCGGCGGGACCGCCGAAGCTCAGCGACGCGATACGAACCCACGTCCAGAATGCTTCGCGGAACGGAACCGGATCCGGCACGGTATCGAGGCGAGTCCCGTGACTAGAATCGTGCCTCAATGACGTCATGGCTTGGAATGGCTTTCACCGCAAAGCTTGCAGGTGCGTCGCCGCGCTGCTGGCGTTCCCACATTGTCGTGTAAGCGGATTCGAGGTGTCGGGTGAAACGGGCCGTGTCGAAGAGCGGCCACGTTTGTCTATTTCTCGCGAGCCGCGCTCGAATCTCGGCCAGGGCCGCAGGGTTGCGCGCAAGTCTCAATGCAGAAGCCTCAAATTCCTGAAGCGAGGCGGTTATGAGCTCGGGCAAGCCGGCAGCTTGAAGGACACTGGCTGCTACGCGCCCTGCAAAAGTGTCGCCCAAGCAGGTCAGGACCGGCAGTCCCGCCCATAGAGCGTCGCAAGCCGTGCTATGCGCGTTATAGGGCAGCGTGTCGAGGAACAAATCGGCAAGCTGCATCCGTGCGAGATGTTGCTCCGGCGCGGCGGCAAATGGTGCGAACACAAGCCTCTCGGCGTTCACGCCTCTGGTGGTGGCTTCACGTCTAAGGTTGTTCATCGCGGCGGGATGGAATTCCGGCAGCCACAGCACGCTATCCTCAACCGCGGTCAAGAGGCGGACCCAGACGTCGAACATCTCGGGCATGATCTTGAAACTGTTATTGAAGGAACAGAAAACAAACCCGCTTTCCGGCAAGCAGGCTTCACGGCGGCCGGGAGCGGGTATTGCGATACGTCTCGTATTATCGTTGGGCATATAGGTGTCGGGGAGGTAAACGATTTTTTCGGCGTAATAAGCCTGTTGATCGGGCGCGATCGTTGTCGCGTCGGCGATCAAATAATCCATGTAGCTCGCGCCCATGGTGGCGGGGAAGCCCAAATAATTCACCTGAACGGGCGATGGACGAAGCGCAAGAATTCCGGTGCGGCAATTTCCGGTGATTCCCGCCAGATCAATGACGATATCGATTTCTCTTTCCCGCAGAAGCTTGGCGGCCTCCGTATCGTTTTGGATTCGAATGTCGATGAATTTCTCGAAGCTGTTCTGGACTCGCGCGCGCATCTCGCTTCCTTCGTCCCGGCCGAAAGCGAGCATTGTCGTTTCAAATCGTGACCTATCATGGTGCTCGAATATCCCAACAATTTGCGTTGCCACCGCATTGCCGTTCAATTCCGGAGCGAGGTAAGCAATGCGAATTCTATCATGGCGATATCGTTCCCCTCGCCACAGAGGAGAGGTCGCCTCGGGAAACTCGTGAGCGACCCAAATTTGTGCACACAAGAGCTGATCTTTCGGCGAATGGGACCACATAACGTTCGCCATCGGCCGTGCGACGCGTTTCCCCGCTAATAGTTCCGCCGCGATATTTTGCCTTTGTTCGTCGATGGAGCGCCAATCACAGCAATAGAGTCGGCATTGCAGCAGTTCGCCTCTCAAGTAGGGATGATCGGGAGCTACCGTCAGGGCTTTTTCGTAACCTTGACCGGCCTCCTCATAGAGCCTTGTCCCTGTCAGCAGAGTCGCGCGCGTAACCAACGTATCGAGATGCGCCGGTTCAATCGCCAGGATTCTGTCCATGCTCGCCAGGGCTTCTCGATAACGTCCCTGCTTCAATAGAAGAATGCTGCAATGGATGAGGGCATGAAGGTCGTGCGGGTTCAAATTGCACGCCTGCTCGAAACACAAGAGTGCTTCCACCGTTCGATCGAGTGTCAACAGGCAGATGCCGCGATTGTACCACGCTTGTGGGTTATCGCCTCGAAGCGCCAGTGCCGACTCGTAGGCCGATAGCGCTTCCTCGATGCGCTTTAGTTCAAACAACGCATCGGCGCGGTGGACCAGAATTGGGACCACATGGGGGTTAATCGCTAGCGCACGCTCATAGCAGGCAAGCGCCTCGGCATGGCGAGCGAGCTGCTGCAGCGCGCAACCCCGATTGCGCAAAGCGTCCAGTGATTGTGGATTGACCTTGGCTGCTTCACCGAAGAGCCGCTCGGCGTCATCGGGTAGGCCCAGCTGAAGTCGAGCAAATCCTAGCAGATAGAGCGCATCGAAATTCTGGGGATGGGACCCCAGAATTTCGCTATAGCGTTGCGCAGCCTCATGAATTTTTCCAGCTTGATGCAATCGATACGCGTCTTGCAACGACTCGATCATGACCACATCAATCGGACGCTGCCCCTGCGTAGCGCTCTATTTCTTTCGTGCTTTTCGTGCGGCGTATCGCGCGTCGCGCGCCGCTTTGCTCTCGATCTTGGCAGCAGCGGCGCGCGCCGCGGCAGCAACGGCCGCCGCCGCCTCTGCTTCCTTCGCGGCCTTGGCAGCGGCCGCGCGCTCGATCTGTTCGATTTTCCGCGCCGCCTCCTCTCGCGCGGCAGCTTCAGCCTTCGCGATCTTGCGCTCCGCGGCTCGCACGTCCCGCGCTTCGCTGACGGCGCGGCGGGCGGCTTGCCGTTCGGCAAAGCCGGGATCATTGGCGGCCGCCTTCGCCCGGGCCTTTTCGAGGATGGCTTGCTTTGCCTTGGCGGCCATTTCTCGCCGGTCGGCAAGGCTCGGTTCTTTGAATTCCTTCATCTCATTCGCCTCGATAATCCTTGGTCCAAGAAATTGAATAATACCGGAAGTGGCCCGCGCCTAGGAAGTCTTGCCGTTCTGAATCGCCGGTTTAAGCAGCATTTTCATTCGGCATTGGCGAATTGTGCGGCCGAGGCCGGAGTGCGCCGCAGCGATAAGGTCAGGCCCAGCGCGACAACCGAACTCGCCAGCATCACACCAAATACGAAATCATAGCGGCCCGTGCTATCGAAAACACGCGCGCCCAGATAGGCCCCGAACCCGCCGCAGATATGGTGGACCATGGTGATCAACCCCGTGAGCGCGCCGAGGTGCCGGGTCCCAAAACTCTCGCGTACGAACAACAATGTCACAGGCGCGGTGACGAGGAAGGTAGCGCCGAAGACGAGGGCGAACAGGGCGACGGAGAGCGGCGACTGATCGATGGCGATGAGAGCGAAGGCCGCGATGCGCGCGGCAAAAGCGGCCGCCGTTGCCCAGACAGGACCGGAGCGGTCGCTCCATGCGCCGGCCGCGACAACGCCTAAGAGGCCCGTCAGGCCCATCAGCGCCAGCAGATTGCCGGCCAGATAGGCGTCCACGCCCCGATCCTGCGCAAACGCAACCACATGGGTAGAGACGAAGAAGTCGTTGAAACCGCAAATCGCGTAAATGGCGAGCAGCAGCCAGAATTGGCGCGTTCGCGCCGCCTCGCGCGGGCCGAGTCCCTCAGCCGGAATTGCGGCCTTCCTGGCAATGGCGTCCTGGCGCCCCGGCACCCCTGCGAACACAATCGGCAGCAAAATGAGATGGGCGATACCCAGCCAAACGAACACCGAGCGCCAGCCGATTCCCGCCAGCACCGCGGCGAACAATGCGATCATGACCAATTGGCCTATGCTCATGCCCGACATCACGAGGCCGTTCGCCAGCCCCGTCCGCCCGGGAAAGGCGCGTGTGACCATCACGCCGACAGATGTGACGGATACCGCTCCATTGCCGATGGCGAACACGACGCCATAAAAAACGAGGGCATGCCAGGGCGCCGATACCAGGCTCATCAAGCCGATCCCCATCGCGCTGATGAGGATGCCGCCTTGCAAGACGGCGCGCAGACTCATCCGGTCCACAAGCCGGCCCGAGACGAACATGCAGATTGCGGACACGATCTGGAACAGGCCGACCGCGACTCCCAATTCGCTCCGGCCCCAGCCGAACTCGTCGACCATGGGCTTCAGGGTAAGCCCAATGGCGAAGCGTGCGCCGCCGCTGACGAAAAGGAGGAAAAAACCGGCGACAAGGACCAGCGCGGTCTTCGCTCTAAGGTCTGATGTCATCAAGGGGATATCGGACGGTTCCGGTGTCCATCCATAGCGAAGAGCGCTTCTCTCATGAAGCGTTATCTGCCGAGTGCCGCTTCGATTGTCATCCGTCAACGGAACCAAGAAGCGGCATGAGATTGGCCGCTCCGGCGAAATGCAGAAAATAACTGCGCCGATAGGCTTCGAATAGAAAATGATGCATTTCGTCTTGGGTCGTTATCTGGGTCGCTCCCATGTTGCGCTCGAGAAACATCCACCACACCAGCGCATTGAACCTCGGATCGATCCAATGTTGGAGCCCGTGAGATTGGATCTCGTGCGATAGGGGGCGCATTTCATAATTGAGCCCTCGGTCTTCATGAGCATGATAGACGTGTTCCAGAAGCTCGCGATGATGCTTTGGCGATAGAACCATGACGCCCGTTTGGACGATGTGGGCTTGGCCCGATGGAAGCTTCCACGCAGCGTGCCAGGAACCGGGATCGAGCCAGCCCTGCCAATAGCGGGCGTTGAATTCTCCTTCTGTCGGGGCATTGGCGATGATGGCTCGAAGAATTGTTTGTCGTACGGCGAATGTGGGAAACCGGTGTTCGTCGGTGACGCCGACAGAGTCCATCGGGACCCCTTCCAGGATGGAGGGGGCGGCAGGATTGAGAAAAATGTCGGAATCAATCCAGATGACCCGTTCATAACCGGCGAGTTCGGGCGCGCCGAGAACGAGACATTTTTGCCAGGCGGGGCTGCGTCTTCTCGCGCGTTCGCTCCGATCCAGCGGCTCTTGGATCACGAACAGGTCGAAGCCGTGCCGGTCGGCGTAGCCGGTCCAATTCCTGCGACAAAGCTGCTCGAAGCGGTCGCTGTAAGCGGAGCCGATCGCTAACGTGACGATTGCCTTTTTTGTCACCGGAATGCTCTCTTCGCGCCGTGGATCTGTTTCATTTGTCCGAAGAACAATCTTACGACGATTGCCGCGTTTGCAAGGCCCGCTGTTCCGCGGGCTCGCGGCCGACGCTGTAGCGCTCGTTTGCGCGAATGGGTGGAGAAGTATAAGTCAGCGCGCGTCGGGCGCGTGCGCGATCACGTGTTGTGCAGTTTCACGCCGGCCGGCGTGTGATCGGCTTCATGCGAATTTACACTCGAAGGTTTCCTGAGCAGAGCTTCGCGTTCGACGGCGAGCGTCTCCCATGTTTCGGCCATGATCAGAAGCTGGCTGCGATGTTCGTCATTCTGGGCCTTGCGCGCCAATAGCCGGCACTCGTCTGCCTGCCGCCGATAATTGGATATCTTCTCCAACGAACCCAACCCGAATTCCGTATGCGCAGGGTTGCGCCTGCCCGCGTCCTGGGAAGAGTTCAGGTTAGGCCTGTGGTTCGCCACGGCGTCTCCAAATCTCCCCCTCCGCTCACCATCCCCGAACGTGGTAAACAAATCGTAAATAACCCGCTGTGCGGGCCTAATTCGCGGTGACTTCGAGCTCCGCCTCCTTGGTTTGTCCGCTCAGCACATCGGTGACGCGCACCATCCACCTTCCGATTTCGACGTTAGAAGACAAGCGCAGCGTTTTCGAGGCCGCCCCATTGGAGGCCAGCAGGTTTCCGGAATATTCGGGCATCCTTGCTCCCGAGGGCGAAACAATATCGACATGCAGGATATGAGGCGCTCGCTCGACAGGCCGGTCGAAAGCGAACCGGAGTTCCGCAGTTTCACCGAGTCTGGCGCGCTTGGCTCCCGTGACGAGAGGTGAAGGCAGAGGCGCTTTGGACAAAGCCAGCAGCGCCGGCTCATGCGGATCGAGCACCACGGTGAGGTGATCGGTTTCTCCCAATGCTTTTTTTGCCCGCACATCGTGGATGAAGAATCTTTGCGGCAGAGACAAGGAGATCATTTGCGCAGGTGCCGCCGCTCCAACACTCTCTGGCGATGTGGGCGGATCTCGCTGAAGGCCAACGATCATGGCTCCGCCACTCTGGAAAAAATGCACTTCGACATCGCTGATGGATTGGCCGGCCAAATTCGTCACGGTCACCGGCCAATGAACCTCGGCGCGAAGGAGTTCTTGGCGCAAATCGCGTTGGGTGAGGGCATTCGAACCCGCGGTGGGATCATTGCTTCCCACATCGGGAACGATATAGGCCGCGCGGCCTTTGCCGAAGGCAAACGTCGCATCCGAGCTGGCTTTGGCCCTGAAGACATCGGCCAAGAGCGGTTTGGCAAGTTTTCGGCTGTGTTGATCATAGAGTCCCGGCTCACTGTCGGCGATGACCGTTCCACCCCGGACGACGAAGCGGCGAATTTCCTCCGCCTCCTGCGAAGAGAGCGCGATTGCGCGCGGCAGGATCAGAACCCGCCAGCCGCCCCGTTGCAGTGCGCCTTGCGCGACCATGGCAGATGAAATGATCTGACTTTGGAGGCCCAGATGCGTGATGAGCTTCCCGAACATGTCGGTGGCATTGCCATCTCCCGCGGACCTTATGCCGTTTCTCGCCCACGAATCGCCTTTCGTCTGCCAATCCAGCATCCATTGGGTGCGCATGCTGGCGGGCGAATAGAGCACGGCGATTTCGGCCGGAGGGCTGCTGCTGTTTATCAGAAGCGCGCCAAGCCCGCTGCGAATCTCGGCGAAATACGGCGCAGCGTCGCGTCCGCGCGCGTCCAATGTGCCGTCGTCGCGGAGGAATTTTTTGTCGGCAGGTTCCCAGAGAATGAGTCCCCGGCTGCCGTGAAGGAGTTCGCGCCAGACACGATGCGCTCCCGCCGCCTCGAGTCCGAACGACGTCGTGACGATCTTCGTTTGGGGATTCAGCGAACGCACGATATCGACATTGCCCCCTATATCATAAGGCTCGATGAGATCGACCGCGTTCGCTAGAAGGGCGTAATCATATCCGCCCCAACCAGGCGTCTGTGCGCCCGTTATAGCCGCCAGCGCTCCTGGGTCCGCGGAGTGAACCGCATCCGTTCCCATCCTGATCGCGCGCGCGAAAGCGACATTCATCCAATTCTTGAAATCCGCCCAGGCGGAAAAATTGCCGTCCGAGCGGCGCATCGCTTGGTCGGTCGTCTCGGGGGTCACCGCGTCCCAGCTTGCGAAATCCGTTCCCCACTCACGATTGAGCGCACGCAAGCTTCCATATTGCTCGCGCAACCAAATCCTCATCCCGCGCAACGACGCATCGGAAACATCGAAGTCCCAAAACGCCGATGTATCGGCGATCCCCGGTTCGTCGGCGAGATTGTAGAACAGCGGCCGATAGCGCTTATAAGCCTGCACCTGCGTGACCAGGCGGTTGCGGATTCTCTCGAGCCATGCCCCATCGGACAGGCTCGGCTGGCGCGTGAACGCGGCCGGATCGTTGTGGTCTTGCTCGTAAAGATGGCGCGCGTCCTGAAACGCGGCCGTCGAGCCCAGCATATGATAGGGCGAGTAGAAATCGGTCGCGATGTTGTCGACATACCAGGGCAGGTTGCTGGCGATCAAAGCTGGCGCGCGATCTCCGATCAATTGCTCGGTGACGGAAGGACCGCTGGAACGGGGCAGGTCGATGCGCTTCGCGATGACCTCACCGCCCGTGATTCCCAAATTCTTGAGGGCGGCATTCTGCTCCGGCGTGTGCGGCTGCCACATGATGATCTGATAATCCCACCATGGATCATCGGATGGCGGTGCGGCGGCGGATGCAGACGACGCGATCGAACCGTTTCCGGCGGCAAGCCACACAAGCAAAACCACGCATTTCACCAGGACGCGCAAAATCGTCCGGCCATGCATATTTCTGCCCGCTCTGCCGATCACGCGAGACACCTCAAAGTTCGAGCGTGGCACTTGTGCCATATGACACTATCCCAGATGTGCGATCCGCGGCACTTTGCGCTGCGGCAAATGGTTAGCGGCGGAAACCGGACCGAAGGCGGCGGGTCATGGCGGGAAAAAACCAAAAAACATCCAGCATTTGGCTAGATTACCGAGAGGCAGCCACTCGGAAGCTGCTCTGCAACATCTCTACGGCCACGATGGCCGGCCCCTATCTGTGGACGGCGTCGGATGAGGGGCGCACGGTCGAATGCCTGGAGCCTCATAAGGACGGGTTTCGCCTGCGCCAGCAAATCCGGCTCGACGACGTGTTCGCTTCGCTTCCCGGCCGCGCCAATCATGACGAGGCGGACATCGAAGCCATTTCGGTCAGCCGCGGAATGCTCTGGATCTGCGGCTCGCATTCCCGCGTGCGCCGAAACCGGGTGGACCTCACGAAGGTCGATCCGCGTTTCCGCAGCCGCCCAAGCCGCTGCTTGCTCGGCGTCGTCGCGCTGAAGAGAAATGGCGGCGGTATTGCGGGCCCCGGCGCGGCGCTTCCCTTTAGAGGCATCGGAAGCTTGCGGACGATTCTCAGCGCGAACGCCTATATCGCGCCTTTCGTCAATCTGCCGAACAAGGAGAATGGGCTCGAGATCGAAGGGCTGTGCGTTTCGGGAAGACGCCTATTTCTTGGCCTGCGCGGGCCGCTCGTCGACAGCATCGCAATTGCGATCGAGTTGAAAGCCACGCCGCAAGCAGTGGGGAAACACGGGAAGCCGATCACCCATTTCCTCAATCTAGACGGGCTCGGGATACGCGATCTTGCCGTGCATGGCGCGGAGATCATTGTG
>DATHDZ010000156.1:0-12302 GCA_035318785.1 Micropepsaceae bacterium | reverse complement strand
TATGGGGCGTCAGCGAGGTCAGCGGATCCTGGAAGATCATGGTGACTTTCGAGCCTCGAATATGGTTCAGCCGGGATTCCGAGGCGCCGATCAGTTCCTGGCCGCGATAGGAAACGCTTCCCGTTGCCTTGCCGTTGCCCGCGAGCAATCCCACCGCACCCAGGAACAACTGACTCTTGCCCGAGCCGGATTCTCCGACCACGCCGACGACTTCGCCTTCGCCGACCTCGAAGTTGACAGCCTTGACCGCGTGGACTTCGCCATCGGGCGTCGTGAAACGCACGTCGAGATTTTTCACGGCGAGAACGGCATCGGCCATGCGTCAGCGGTCCTTGGGATCAAGCGCGTCGCGCAAGCCATCGCCAATGAAGTTGAAGCAGAAGAGCGTGACGGCCATGAAGACCGCCGGAAAGATTAGGGTCCATGGCGCGGTTTCCATGGTCGAGGCACCATCGGAAATCAGCACGCCCCAGGAGGTGAAAGGCTCGCGGATGCCAAGACCGAGAAAGGACAGGAAGCTTTCGGCCAGGATCACGCTCGGAATGGTGAGCGTGACATAGACGATCACCGGCCCGACCACATTGGGAACGATGTGGCGGAAGATGATTCCGAAGGTGCCGACTCCTCCGGCGCGCGCCGCCTCGACAAATTCCTTGTGCTTGGTGGAAAGCGTCTGTCCACGGACGATTCGCGCCATGGTCAACCAAGAGACCGCACCAATCGCCACGAACAACAAGATGAAATTCTGATTGAAGATCACCATCAGGATGATGACGAAGAAGATGAAGGGCAGCGAATAGAGAATGTCGACGGTTCGCATCATCACGGCGTCAACGCGTCCACCGATGAATCCCGCCGCGGCTCCGTAGAGCACGCCGATCATTAGGCTGACGAAGGTGGCGACGATGCCGACGGCAAGCGATACGCGAGCACCATACAGCACGCGGACGAAGAGGTCCCGCCCGACGATGTCCGTACCAAACCAATGCTCGCCTCCCGCATGACAAATGGTGTTGTCGGAGGCCGGCCACCAATCGGGCGCGCAGGAGATCACGTTGTAATCGATGTCGCTGAATGCGTAAGGCGAGAGCAGCGGCGCGAAGATCGCCATCAGCGTGATGAGCGCCAGCAGAATCATGCCCAGGACCGAGGCCTTGTTGCGAAATAGCCGCCGCCGTGCATCCGCGAGCAGGCTGCGGCCTTTGACGGTCTGCGCTTTCGTCATCAATTCTACGTCTGGGTGCGTGACTGCGCGGCGCAGCATCACTCGTACCTCACGCGCGGATCGAGCACGCCGTAGAGAAGGTCGGCAACCAGATTCATGCCGATGATCAATGCGGCATAGAAAATCGTCACCCCCATCACCAGCGTGTAATCGCGATTGAGCGCCGCCTGTACGAAATAACGACCGATCCCGGGAAGCCCGAAGATCTGTTCGACCACCAGCGAGCCGCTGACGATGTCGGCGATGGCGGGACCGAGATAGCTGACAAGCGGCAGGAGTCCCGCGCGGAGCGCGTGATGCGTGACGATGCGCCAGGTCGGCAGGCCCTTGGCGCGCGCGGTGCGGATGAAATTCGAGCGCAGCACTTCGACCATGCTGCCGCGCGTGAGCCTTGCGATGACCGCAATGGGGCCCAGCGCAAGGACGATCACCGGAAGGATGATGTTGCGGGCAGCGCCGCCGTTCCATCCGCCCACGGGCAGCGAAAGGTCGAGCCCGAATAGCTGCACGCCATAGATGCCGAACACCAATTGCAGCAACGGCGCCGTGACGAAGGCGGGTATGGTGATGCCGATCATCGCGAGGGTCATGACCGAATAATCGGGGGAGCGGTTCTGCTTGAGCGCGGCGAGGATGCCGAGCGTGGTTCCGATTCCCAAGGCGAGCGTAATAGCCAGGAGACCCAGCTTTAGACTAACGGGAAATCCGTTGGCGATAAGCTGGCTTACGGTGAAATCCCTGATCTTGTAGGACGGTCCGAAATCCCCATGTGCCAACTTGCCGAGATAGATCAAATATTGCTGATAGACCGGCTTATCGAGGTCGTAGGCGGCGGCGATGTTCTTGGCGATTTCGGGCGGCAGCCGGCGCTCGGTGTCGAAGGGCCCCCCGGGGGCCAGCCGCATCATGAAAAACGCCAGCGTGATGATGATGAAGAGCGTCGGAATGGCGCCCAGAATTCGCTTAATCGCGTAGGACAGCATGGGTTGGATGATGCTCCGCTTGCCCTTTACTCACGGCCTAATCTGTCGAGCGGGCAGGTAATGTCAATGCGAGCAGATCGGGCGCGACACTATGGTCCGCCCGGATATTCGCCGCACCATGTGGGGACTCCGGCCGTCAAAGGCAAGCCACGCAGCGATCCCATTCCCTCGGTCATGTCAGCTCTTCCGCCAGGCCGCCCATCGCGCTTCAAGCCCGGGGCCATGCTTTGCCCACCAGTCGGGATCGACAGCAAGGGCGCGGGCGAAATTCTGCCTGGCGGTGGGCAATCGGCCACGCGTGTCCGCGTTCGTTTCCGGATTGCGGCCGACGAGCGCAAGCGATGAAAACCGCGCCGGGCCGTAGGGGAGATAGCGCGCTTGTTCGGCAAGAGGCGCCGGTCCGGTGGCGAAGCGAATGAAATCGAGCGCCCGCTTCTTTTTGGCATCGCCTTTGAGAATGCCGAACACGTCGAGTTGATAGAGCTGGCCATCCCAGATCGTGCGGATCTTCGGTTCTGCCTCGATGCTGAAGACCCGCGCGTTCAGCGTGGTCGTCATCGCCACCTGGCCCTGGGCCAACATCTCGGCCGGTTCGGCCGCCCGGCGCCACCATAGGATGGAAGGCTTGATCGCATCGAGCTTGGCCAGGGCGCGGGTAACGCCCCTTTCCGTCGTCAGCACGGCATAGACCTGCCAAGGCGGCACGCCATCGGCGATGAGAGCCAGCTCCAGATTGTATTTCGGCCCATCGCGCAAACCCCGCGGACCTGGAAACCGGTCTGCATCGAAGAAATCGGCGAGTCTTGACGGCGCGGTGCCGGCGAAGGTCGCGGCGTTAAAAGCGATGACCTGGCTGTAGACCATGCTGCCCACCCAGCAGGGTCCGATCGCGCCGGGCACAAAGTCGAGTCGCGCCGGCTGCCCGTTGGCTCCCGGCGGCAGCTCGATGCCGTCCAGCCTTTCGAGCAGGCCCTGCCGGCACGCCGAAGCTGCGTCCTCCAATTCAAGATCGACAACGTCCCATTCGATATCTCCCGATGCCACCTGAGCGGAGATTTCTTTCAGCCCGCCGCCGTAATTCGCGATTCTGACGTCGACATGGGTTTTATCGGTATACGGATGAAAGAGCGCAAGCGTTTGTGCCCGGCCATAGGTATCGCCCCAGCTGACAACGGTGATGGTTTCAGGTGACCGGTTCAGCCAATAAAGGCCCGCACCGAGAAGGATGCAGACAAGCAGCGTTGCGGCGAGCCAGCGAGGGAGCCTCATGGGCATGTCGCTATTTGTTCGGTCGCTTCTCGGTACCCAAAAGCGATTTCAGAGACAAGCCGGGTCGCGTCAAGATGTCGAGCGGCAAGGTGGCTCCGTCTCCCAATTTTTGGGCGATGCTCTTGGCGAGGTTGCGCATGTCCGGACCGTAAGAAGGTTTTTCCCATGGTCCCTTCACGTAGAAGGGCGCACCGATGTCGGCGAGTCGCAGCACCGGAATTCCCTTGGCCGCCTTCGGCTCGAAATGAAATTCCAGAACGTGGGCGGAGAGGTCCACGTCGCCATGGCCGTTCATCTGCACGGCCGGACTGTCGAGCAGGATATCATCGCTGTGCATGATTCCGTTCCGGACCGTGAAGTTCGCTCCCAGTTTCAAGAACGACGTTTTCGCGCCGCCTCCCGTTACACTGCCCAGAACCTCGCCGGTCAACACGGTTTGAACGACGCGCCCCATCGCGGCAAGATCGACACCGGCGATATTCCCGTTGGCGATGCGGATTTCACCCTTGCCGTTGAGGTCTTTCAGGATCGCCTTGGTGGATTCGCCGCGCGAAGCCAGGTCGAACTTTACGGCGGCGGTGCCGGCAATCCTGTTGACGCCCATCACTTCGGCGAGGAAAGGCTGTGCTTTAATCCCATTCATCTCAAGCTCGTGGTGCAGGACCAGCATGTCGCCGCTGGTATCCACGGTGAGGTTTCCCTTGCCGGTGCCGCCATAGGCGGTGATGCTTGACATGTCGGCCTTGAGCACGCCGTCATTCAGCGCGACTTTGACGACCGCTTGGTCGAGTTTGACGTAAGGCAGCACGAGCCCGCCGATGATCAAAGTCAGATCGGCGTTCACGGTCTTCAATCCGTGAAGCGCCAGCGGCGCGTCGGGATGGGCGGCTTTCGCAGCAACCACCGTGTCGTCATGGGCACCGGGCGCGAGATAGGGATTGATGTTCACGCGGTCTACCGTCACGTGCCCCTTGACGGTCAAAACATCCGGGTTGGTATCGATCGCGATATCACCGTTCAGATTCATCGAATCGAATGCGAGGTGCGTATGGGAGAGCGAAAAGATTCCGTCCCGCGCGGCGAACTGACCCTCGAGTGCGAGCAGACCAAAGCCGTTTCCGGGGGGTAAGGGATGCCCAAGCCAAGCAGCAAAGCTGCGCACGGAATGGGCGCCAAGCTTCAAAGCTCCGGAGAGACTCTCATCGGTGCCGAGCCCGCCGGTGAATTCGGCATTGATGACGTTCGACTGGATCGAGATGCGCGCTCCGGTGTTGCGCGCGTTGAGAAGCGCCCCGAAATTGTCCAGCCGCCCATCGATCTTGAGCTTCTCGCCATTGTAGGTGAGCGAGCCGGCGAGAGTTAACGGCCGCGCGAGCGTCGTCCCTCCCGAATCCTGCATTTGCAGCGAGAGCGAGACGTCGTTCAGCGCGGCGCTCTTGTCGGAGGCGGCGTTGTAATATGTGACCTCGCCTTCTTCGATGTTGATATGGCTGAAACCGATGCGGTTCAGCATGGCGGCATCGGCCGGCTGGCCGCTGCTGTCCCGTCCGAAGGTCCAATTGGGAGCGGCGTTCTTGGCGACCTCGAGATGAATCACCGGCTTCTTCAAGGTCAGATCGGTGACTTCGAGCCGGCCGGAAAACAGCGGTATGATGCGGGCGCCGACGACCACCTGTCCGGCCGTCATCATGTCGGGATTGCGCGCGCCCGCGACGTTGGCGATTGCCACATCCGAAAGCGAAACCCCAAATTGGGGGTAGACGGTCAGGTGCAGCGGTCCCTTGATATGGACCTGACGCGACAGCGCCCGGCTGGCCGCGGCTTCAAGCGGGGCACGATAGGTCGTGAGCGGGATCAAGAAAGGCGTCGCCAGCACCACGAAGATGGCGGCGAAAACGATCAATTGGATGCGGACGCTGCGGCTCATAAAATTTCCTGGACGAATCCTCGAAGAGGGGAGAAAAGCCACAAACCCTAAGGCAACACCAGTAAATTTGGCGGGCTCTGGTTATGACCTTCACCCGTCATCGGGGCGAAAATACGACGCGAAACGCGCCTTTTATGCGATTGCGCCTCTCCTCATTATGCTTATGATAATCATTCGCAGATAGAAAGCCCACCCATGCGTTTCGGCCTTTCCACCCCAGCCTTCTCAATCGGTGTTGCGCTTGGGCTCGCGGGCTTTGCCGCGCCTTCCGTTGCGGCCGATGCGCTCAATATCTATTCGGCCCGCCATTATGATTCCGACGAGCTGCTCTACGACGGATTCCAAAAGGCGACCGGCATTCCCGTCAATGTGATCGAGGGCGACGGGCCCGAACTGCTCGCACGAATGAAGGCTGAGGGAAGGAACTCGCCGGCCGATGTGTTCCTGACCGTCGATGCCGGCAATCTCTGGCTCGCGGAAAAGGAAAAGCTTTTCCAGCCGGCGCAATCCAAGACGCTGGATGCGCGCATTCCCGCCTCGCTCAGAAGCCCGAAGAATCTGTGGTTCGGCTTTTCCACGCGCGCGCGTCTGATTTTCGTCAACGCCAAGCGAATCGATCCCAAGCTCGTGCAGACTTACGAATCGCTGGCCGATCCCAAGCTCAAGGGCAAGATCTGCATGCGGTCGAGCTCGGCGGTCTACAATCTGTCGCTTCTAGGGGCGCTTGTCGCGCATTGGGGACCGGAAAAAGCCGAACAATGGGTCAAGGGCGTGGTGAAGAATTTCGCGCGGGCGCCGCAGGGCGCCGACACGACCTTGCTGCAAAGCGTGGCGGCGGGCGAATGCGCGGTGACGATTGCCAATCATTATTATTTCGTGCGGCTTGAGACGTCCAAATCGAAAGCCGAGCGCGATGCGGCCGCGAAACTCACGCTGATCTTCCCGAACCAAGACGACCGCGGCACCCATGTGAATATTTCCGGGGGCGGCATGATGGCGTCCGCGCCGCACAAAGCCGTTGCGGTCAAATTCCTCGAATATATGGCGAGCGATGCGGCGCAGAACATCATCGCCAACGCCAATTACGAATTCCCCGCGGTGGCGAGCGTGCCCGTCACGCCCGAACTCAAAGCGCTGGGACGCTTCAAGATCGATCCGCTGAATGTCTCGGTCTATGGCGAGAACCAAGCCCAAGCCCAGGCGATCTTCGATCGCGCCGGCTGGCGGTAAATACACAATTTCTCACCATGGCCGGGCTTGACCCGACCATGGCAGGGTCAAGCCCTGCTACGGTGAGTTGGATTTGGATGCTGCGTAAGCCCGACACGAAAACTCTCTAATTCTTGTAGCCGAACTTGATCGTGCGGTAGATGCGCTCGACGGTCGCCTGATCTTCCGTTTTCGCTACAGCGCCGGTGATCACGAGACTTAAGGGACCCAACAAATCCTTCTCCACGTCGGGAACCCAGAGCCCGACGAACAAGGGATGTGCGGGATCGGCGGTCGAGGCTTTGACGATCGTGCCGGGCTTTTCGTCGACGACGAGTTTCGCTTCGCCGGCGTTCTTCGTCCCCTCGGGAAGTTTCACAATGTCGCGGTGGTAACCGAATTCCACCGGAAGATCGAAGCCGGGGCCGTGGAACGCGCCCGCGAAGGCATCGCCCGCACGGATGCGCTCGAAACTGGTTCCTGGCGGTGCGCGCACGGTGAACATCGGCCCCGCCGCGACTTCAACCCAGTCGCTCGGAATGGCATCGGCGGCAACCGCATGGTTCACCGAGACAAGCGAGATGAATCCGGCAAGCATGACGACCAAGGCGCGCATGGTCCCGTCCTCTTTACTGCGTTGCGAGACTAGAGTTTCTCGTGCGCGCGGCCAATCCCCAGTGGTGTCTCAGGTTGAAAGTTAGCGCCGTTCGATGTGGCTCGGCGAACTGTCGCCATTGCTCCCGGGTCCCGCTATGGTTATGGAAACGCAACGTGAAACCGGCGAAGCACACATGAAACATTTCATTCAGGCCGTTTGCCTTGCCGCCTTTCTACCATGTGCCGCCGTCGCGGCTCAGGCACCGGAATACACCGCCGACAATCGCCTTATCTTGCCGACCGACTATCGGGAATGGATCTTCCTGACCTCCAGCCTCGACCTGAATTACGACGAGGCGGTGCCGGGCGCGGGCCGAAATTCGTTGCTCGACAACGTCTTTGTCAATCCGCAAGCCTATGGCGTGTTCTCGAAGACCGGCACCTGGCCGGATAAGACGGTTCTGGTGAAGGAAAATCGTACCGCCGCGTCCGCCGGGTCGATCAGCAAAAGCGGAAAATTTCAGACCGCCGTCGCGAGCATGGAGCTACACGTCAAAGACGAAGCACGATTTCCCGGCAAATGGGCGTTTTTCGTCTCCGATGGCAAAGCACCCGCCCGGCCGATGCCGCGGACTGCCTCCTGCTATTCCTGCCACGAACAGAATGCGGCGGTCGATACGACGTTCGTTCAGTTCTATCCGACGCTGCTAGAAATTGCCAAAGCAAAGGGCACGCTGACTCCCGCCTACCTCAAGGAAGAGCGAGCAACCGCAGCAACGCCTAGGACGGGCCGGTAGCTTTAAGCTGGCCCTTCGGTACCTCGCGCACGGGTTTTCCGCGAATCGGGTAGAGCATCTTCGGGAGATCAGCTACGCAGCGCTAATGAGCAATCTCAATCTCTACGCCGTCACAGTCGCGATCTGGGGCTCCACGTGGCTGGCCATCACGTTTCAGCTCGGTGTCGTCCCGCCGTCGGTATCGGTCGTTTGGCGGTTTGCTGTGGCGTCGTTCATGCTTCTGGCTTACGCGATCTGGAAGCGCCTGCCGCTTCGTTTCAGTCCCCGCGATCATTTCTGGATGGCGCTTCAGGGGCTGTTCCTGTTCGGCATCAATTACGTTTTCACCTACCTCTCCGAGCAGTATCTGGTCTCGGGCTTGGTGGCGGTGATGTTTTCGCTGATCGTTTTTTGGAACATCTTAGGAATGCGCGTTTTCTTCGGCCGCCCGGTCAATTCGATGGGATTGCTCGCGGCGATGCTCGGCGTTGTGGGCGTGGGGCTGGTATTCTGGCCCGAACTCAGCCTGTTCACCCCGTCCGGCAAAGAACCGCTCGGCGTTTTCTTCGCCCTGGTGGCGACAGCGGTCGCATCTCTCGGCAGCATGGTGGCAACGCAGAATCAACGCATGCCTGTTGTCCCCGTGAATGGTTTTGCCATGATGTATGGAGCGGTCTTCGTGGCGGTCTATGCGGCCTTGTCCGGGGATCGTTTCGCCTTCGACTGGTCGTTTCCTTATGTGGCATCGTTATTGTACTTGGCCCTGTTCGGTTCGGTTTTGGCCTTCGGCGCCTATCTCACGCTGATGAAACGGATTGGCGCCGACCGCGCGGGCTATACCGGCGTGGCTGTGCCGATCGTTGCCCTGGCCCTCTCCACATTGTTCGAGGACATACACTGGCAAGCGACCATGCTTCTCGGGGTCGGGCTCTGCCTCGCTGGGAACGTGCTGATGTTGGCCAGAGGACGTCGGCCGATCCGACTCGGGACTAACGCCGCGCCACCATGAGGAGGGCGAGTCCGGCAAGCGCGATGGCCCCGCCGTAATAGACCCAGTTCGTCTGGTCGATCATGAAGCTCTCCGCTGGCCAGCGGATATATCCCAATCCCTGTCCGACAAAGAGAATCCCGGCCGCAACCGCGAGCACGCCGATCAAAAGAAGTAGCCCGTTCATCCATTCTGCTCGAATGGCAGAGCCGCGCCGTTCATGGGCTCGCCTCTATTTTCCGACGGGCGAAGCCTCCGCCTTTTTCGCATAGGCCTGGACGTCCTCGTCAAGCAATAGCCGCGCCTGCTGCAGATTGGCCGCCGCTGCGCTCACCTTGCTCACATAGTCAGCGTGGCTCGTATAGCGCTCTTCGAGCGAGGGCCGCGGATCATTGTTCATCATGCGCTCGGCTTTGGTCTTGGCGAACGGGATCATCTGTCCCGCGCCGTCGCAACCATCATCGCCGCTGTTGGCGCGCAGCGCCCAACCCGTATAGGTCGCGACCGGAACCGCAACGTCCGGCATGCGGATGCCGGCGATATCGTTGCCGTCGGCATCGGTCTTGGGGACGAGCGCCGGATAGGGCGTTCCGACATGTTTGGGCGGCAGAATGGTCATGATGCCCTTGTCGAAATCCGGACCGAAGTCGAACAGATCGCCATCATGCATGCGGCCGTTATAGGTGACGCCCTGCAGCTTTGGGAAACCCTGTTTTTCTTGCGGCAGCGGCGACACGAGCGTGCCCTTGCTCGCACTCGGCACGCGGCTCGCCGGGGGTTCCGTCCCTTTGGTGACCCACTCGTCCATATCGACGATCAGCGCGCGCAGAATCGCGTTGGGCGTCAGCGGGCTGCGGACCTGCTGGCAGATGCCCTTGCCTTTGGCCCCGAAAGCGCCGCCATGAAACATGCTCGATATGAAATAATTGCGCACATTGTCGGGCATGTTGGTGAGGTCCTTGCCCTTGGTATCGACAAGGCCCACGGCCATGTTCTTGGACCAATATTCATTCGCCGAATTGGTTTCGAAAATCTTCGGGCAAGTGTTGCTCGCCGTGCAGCGCGCGAGCCTGCCGTCCGTCTTGCCGGTGATGGGATCGAGCATCACCTGGTTGGTGAACGGCCCCTGGAATTCCGGAAACCAGCGCGCGATGTGCTGGCGCTGCGTGCGGCCGGCCTGGCCGAAGCGGAAATTCGTGAAGATGCCGGTCGAACCGCCAATCCAATTGCTGATGCCGTCGACGACCTTCTTGCCGGTCTCATCTTGATTGAAGCCGAGCCACAGATAGTCGTGCAAGGTGCGGCATGGCTGCGACTGGCAGGCGGTGTACACATACTGAATGCCACCCGCGAGTGGGTTGGCCGTGCCGGCATCGTCCGCTTTCGCGTTGCGCAGGAATGAGCCGACATCGCGAAGCGCGGCGAAGCCAAGTCCGCCGACGAGCGGATCCTTTGCCTGATAGACAAAGGTGTAGAGCTTGCCGTTTTCGAACGCCGCGTCGGAAGCGAGGCTGATAGATGTGCCCTTTTCATCCGTGTACTGCCATTTATCGGCGGGCACGGTCACGGGTGCGTCTTCGTAGCGCGTGCGCACGGTGAGCGTCGCCTTGGACTTGTCCAGGGTCGCGGCCGGATAAGTGAGCCGTCCCCGCTTCGTCGTTGCGTTGTCCACGACGAATTCTTCCATCGACGGACCGACGATCGGCGAACCGTCCGGGTTCTTCGCCACGGGCACGCGGATCGTGAAGCGGCCCTCGCCCTTCGGCGCGGAAATGTCCCAGCCGGTTTCGAGGATCGTAAAGCCCTGCCGCATGAGGAAGCCGTTTCCGGCATCGGCGGCCTTGGTCGGGTTGTTGTCGTCGACGGCGGCTTCGGTCATCGATTCATAGGCCGGCATGTTGCCGCGATTGTTGACCTCGAACCACAGGCGGTGATTGCCCTTGGCAAGATCGATGGGTTTCAGGATGAAGACGTCGGTGTCGTATTCGACCATGCCGCGCGCATTCTTCGGCGCATTGGCGATATCGACGATGACCGCGTTCCTGGGATCTTTGGGATCGACCTCGCCATAGGCGCGGCCGACGATCTTTTCATATTGTCCGACGGCGCCGAAGGCCGTGCCGTCAAAGACCGGCTTCTCCACCTTGGTGATCTCGATCCTGGTGATGCGCGCATCGGCGCTGCCGGAGGAAAGCGCGATCAATCCCAGCGCGAGGCTGGCGGACGCCGTCGCGACACCGAGACTCGAAATGCTCGCCATCAGTGTGGTGCGCGTATCTGTTCTGTGTCTCATGAGACAGCTCCTCTTAATCCCGGCAGCAGAATTTGCGGGAGGATTCCCCCGGTTCGTCCGAACACTCGCGGGCAAGAATACCCCTGCTTGGCTCCGCCAGGAAGACGGTATTGGGCGCTTCCGTCGGTGTCCGCTGGATCGGATTGCCCCAATGCGTTAATCTCCGTGAAACTGAGCGCAATCCGTCACGTCATTCCACACGCCAACTCGTTAGAAGGGGGCAGGGTCATGACCTGGATGGTAAAGTTTCGAACAATTCTCATAGGAGGCCTCCCGGCGCTCTTGGCGCTGGGTTTGGGCTGCCAAGCGGCTTCCGCGGCGACGCCCGTGGTCGTCAAGAATGACGGCCCGACGCAAGTCCAGTTTGGTTTCGATGGCGGCCAGAGCAAAGCGATTCTCCCACGCGGCAGCGCGCAGTTCTCGCTGGAGGCCGGGGAACATTCATCCCAGTGCCGTTTCGAAGGCGTTTATGACGGCTGCAATATCGAGGAACGCTTCACGCTCGGCACGACAAAGGGGCTCAACATCGCTTTGCGCCCGGTGCTGACGCTTCAGCATGCGGTCGCGCTGGCGCAACAGGGAATGCTCACCGCCCAGACCATCCGGGATATGACTTGGGCGACAAAGATATTGGATTTGCCGGGGCCGGAGTCTGATTGCGCGGATTACAGCGCCGGAAAACTCGCCACGGTATCGACGCGTGTGCGAAGCGGTATGGCGATCCGCGATATGACGCTGGCAAATCAGACTCTCTGCGGCGAACGCAAGACGGTGATTCAAGCGGTGGTAAACGGCGCGCCGCTTTACTTTGAGCCGCGCTTCGTGACGTTCCGCGATGGAGCTGGACGCCCGGTATCGGTCCGACAATAGGCTTGACGACCGTCAAGGCGCGTTTCGCGGCGCCGGGATAGGGCGAAGGGAACTGTCGGTATCCTTTGATCGTTCGGATGAGCATGAGCGCAGAAGCACCGCATATCGTATGCCCCGCTTGCGATGCCGTGAACCGCATTCCGGCGGGGAAGAATGCGTCCGCCG
>DATHDZ010000155.1:0-3422 GCA_035318785.1 Micropepsaceae bacterium | reverse complement strand
TCTTGGCGATGCGGTCCCCGAAGATCATCTGGTGCGGAAGATCGACACAGCGCTCGATCTGTCCTGGCTTCGCAGCGAGCTTGCGCCTCATTATTCGTCCATGGGTCGCCCGTCGATTGACCCGGAACTGATGATCCGGATGCTGGTCGTGGGGTATGTCTTTGCACTCCGCTCGGAGCGATTGATCTGCCGTGAAGTGCAGGTGAATCTTGCCTATCGCTGGTTCTGCAAGCTCGGTATCGAGGATGCCATCCCGGATCATTCGGCGTTCTCGCGCGCCCGCAACGAGCGTTTCCGCGATGGAGATGTTTTTCGCCGGGTGTTCGAGCGGGTCGTCGAGGCATGCATCGCGGCCGGTCTGGTTGGTGGTGAAGGGTTTGCCGTTGATGCGAGCCTGATCGCGGCCGATGCCAATAAGCAGCGCTCGGTCGCAGGTCAGGATTGGCGCAGGGATCGTGATCCGGCGAGGTGCAGCCGCGCGGGCAAGGAGTATTTGGCAACCCTTGACGATACGGCTTGGGGTGCCGCCAGTGACGTCGTGCCGAAGTTTATCTCGCCGTCCTATCCTGCAGCGCAGTGGACCGGGGCCCACAAGGGACCGGCATTCTTCGCTTACTCGGACAACTATCTCATCGACGTGAAGTTCGGCGTCATCATTGACGTCGAGGCATCCCGCTCCATTCGCCAGGCCGAGGTCGGCGCGGCGAAGACCATGATCGAGCGAACAGAGGAGCGCTTTGGTCTTAAGCCGGAGCGGCTTGTCGGTGATACCGCCTACGGGGCGGCTCCGATGCTGAACTGGCTGGTCGAGGAGAAGGGCATCGCGCCACATATCCCCGTGTTCGACAAGTCGAAGCGAGACGATGGCACGTTCTCGCGCAGCGACTTTCGATATGACCCGACCGGCGACGTCTACCACTGCCCGGGCGGCAAGCAGCTTGGGACGAGCGGTACCGTGCATGAGGGCAAGACGCTTCTGTATCGCGCCAGCAAGCTCGACTGCGACGTATGCCCGCTCAAACCGCAGTGCTGTCCGAAAGACCCATCGCGCAAGATCCCACGCGACATCCATGAACACGCGCGAGACGTTGCCCGTTCGCTTACGGACACCGAGGGCTTCGAGACATCACGGCGTGAGCGCAAGAAGATCGAGATGCGGTTTGCGCACTTAAAGCGCATCCTGAAGCTCGGTCGACTTCGACTACGTGGTCCACGAGGTGCCCAGGACGAGTTTGTTCTAGCCGCCATCGCTCAGAATTTGCGGCGGCTCGCATCGCTGGTCGGCCGGCCGCCACCGACACAGGTTCTGTGTATCGCGTAGCGTTGGAGTTGCGTAAAGCGCGTCGAGCAACGCGTCGAAGCCGCGCGTCAGGCCCAACGGGCCAATCCCTTGCAGCCGACTTTTGCAACATGGGGTAATTCCGGGATCGAGCCAGACAAAGGCAAGGGAATCAGCTCTCCAGGAACATATGAGGCCGGCCTCATGCGGCCTCGCAACGATGGAGAGCAGCAATGGTGTACTATGTCGGACTGGATGTGTCGTTGAAGCAAACATCGATCTGTGTGGTGGACCAGTCGGGATCGGTCGTGCGAGAGGGCGTGGTCGATTCAGACCCTGAGGCGATCTCAGTTTACGTGAGGTCAAAGGCGCGAGATGCGGTACGCATCGGCCTCGAGACCGGGCCAACGTCCACTTGGCTATGGACCGAGCTCAAGCGGCTTGGCCTACCGGTGATCTGTATCGACGCGCGCCATGCCAAGGCCGTGCTCAAGATGCAGATCAACAAAAGCGACCGCAACGATGCTGTCGGGATCGCCCGTATCATGCAGACCGGCTGGTTCAAAGAGGTGCACGTCAAGGATATCGACAGCCACTCGGTCAGGGCGCTGCTGGCGAGCCGGGCGCTACTGGTCAAGATCAAGCGCGATCTCGAGAACCACGTTCGCGGCCTTCTCAAGAACCTCGGCCTGGTGATCGGCCGTGCCAAGTTCAATATCTTCGCCGTGCGAGCCGAGGAGTTGATCGAGGGTCGCCCTGAGCTGATAGCCGCGATCAGACCGCTGCTCGAAGCGCGGCATGCGGTCGAGCAGCAGGTCAGCGACCTTGACCGCAAGGTTGTGAAACTTGCTCGCCATGATGCGCAGGTTCGCCAGTTCATGACCGTGCCTGGTGTTGGCCCGATTACCGCGCTCGCCTTCAAGGCAACGATCGACGATCCGACACGGTTTGCGCGATCGAGAAGTGTGGGTGCTTATGTCGGGTTAACCTGTAGACGCCATGCCTCCGGAGAGGTCGATTGGTCCGGCCGAATCTCCAAATGCGGCGACGGCATGCTGCGGAGTTATCTATTTGAAGCGGCCGGTGTTCTGCTGACCCGCGTCCCGAAATGGTCCGCGGTGAAGGCCTGGGGGGTGAAGCTCGTCAAGCGCAACGGGCTGCGCAAGGCCAAGGTTGCGGTCGCGCGCAAGCTTGCGGTCATTCTGCATCGCATGTGGATCGACGGGACCGAGTTCAATTGGTCGAAGAAGGAGATTGCTGCCTAACAAGTAGAATACTGAGATCCTGCTAAACGGCGGGAAAAGACGTCCCTGCCGGGACGATGGCGATGGTGAGTTCGTCCGATTTTTTGCGAGCGCCCGAAAGACCGACCGCGATTGCAACATTGAACCGCCAGCGTCACCTTACGCCATCATGCGGAGGGCCTGCCCCTACCGCGGAGAGAACAGTGGGCCCGGCAAGGATACAGTTGGAAAGCTTGACACCCAGACCCGGAATTAGAGAACAATATCGGCACTTATCGGACCTGATGCTCCCGCTCGGTGACATCTGCTCGTCGGGGTGAAGCGGACATCGCACAGGTACTTAGCATCTACTTGGCATCGCCACCGGCAATGACGGCATCGATCGGCCACGGCAAATATGTGCCTGAATTTGCGTGATGCATCGGTCAATCGTAGTCGCCGGCGAAGCGCACCTCATAGACGGTCCGCCACACACTTGTTTCAAATCCAAACCTGCGCAAGAAAAATGCTGGAGGCTCGATGCTGGCGCGTTGGAACGGCACCATCGCGCCGTTTGGAATGTCTGAAAACGCGACCGCATTTGCCGCAAACGCAGCAGTCATCGATCTTCATGCGTTCATTCTGGTGTACTCAATCCATCCGTCGCGACGACTGTTCCTGGGATTCGGCACACACGTCCTTAAAGTGCTGGGCGAAGACGGATCAAAAATTGAGCTGGAGCAGTCCGAATGCACCATGCGCGACCCTTCCGGTACCGCCGCTGCTCACCGGATAGTCCCAGTTGGCTGAATATTCCACGGCGACCTTCAGCCCGTCCATCACCCATTCGCCTCCGGTGAGGAAAAGCCGATGTTGCGGGACGAATCCGATCCGGGTTGGCAGGCCGTTGTTCAGGACTA
>DATHDZ010000154.1:0-3202 GCA_035318785.1 Micropepsaceae bacterium | reverse complement strand
TGACATTTCAAGGAGCACGGCATGGCCAAGGCCTTTTGGATCACCACCTACCGTTCGATTTCCAACCCCGACGCGCTCGCCGCCTATGCCAAGCTGGCCGCTCCGGCATTGACGGCAGCCGGTGGACGTTTTTTGGCCCGCGGCGTTGCCTCCAAAGTCATGGAGCAGGGGCTGAAGGAACGGACCGTGTTGATAGAATTTCCCAGCGTGGATCAGGCCATCGCGGCCTATAACAGTCCTGGCTACAAGCAGGCGCTGGCGGCGCTCGGCACGAACGCCGTGGAGCGCGACATCCGGATCATCGAAGGGCTGGAGTAGTTTGCACCGCAATATCCGGTCCGGTCGCCGGGCGCCGCGATGCGGTTGACGATTCACCCTCTTTTTTTGGCCATATCGATGGGTTTGCGCCCGAACGGGCTTAGCGCCCCGGCCCGCACGCGCTATACGTGTGGCCCTTCACCCCAACGCCACGAGGGAGAATATGGTCACCAGAGCAGCCTCTACCGGAATGCTGAGCGTCAGTTTTGCGGCCCTTTTGAGCGCCGCAACGGCGACGAGCGCCGCGGCCCAACCCGCTGCCGCGAGCCAAATTCGCATCGTCCCCAATGATATCGGCGGCGTTGTCACGGGCACGAAAGGCCCCGAGGCCGGCGTGTGGGTGATTGCCGAGACGGCGGACCTTCCCACCAGATTCGTCAAGATCGTCGTCACCGACGATCAGGGGCGTTACGTCCTTCCGGACTTGCCCAAAGCCAATTACGACGTCTGGGTCCGCGGTTATGGCCTCGTCGATTCACCCAAGGTGAAAGCGCAGCCTGGCAAGGCTCTCGATCTCAAAGCCGTGCAAGCGCCGAACCGCGCTGCGGCCGCCGCGTATTATCCGGGCATCTATTGGTATTCGATGCTGAATATCCCGCCCGCCAATTTGTTCCCGGGCACCGGCCCGCAAGGCAACGGCATGCCCGTGTTGTTGAAGGATCAGGGTCAGTGGCTGCGCTATGCCAAGACCGACGGCTGCATCCATTGCCATCAGCTCGGTGATCTGGCGACGCGCACCATTCCCCCCCAGCTCGGCCATTTCAACACGTCGGCCGACGCATGGGAGCGGCGTTTGCAATCGGGCCAAGCCGGCACGGGCATGATGGACGCGATTGGCCTGTTCGATACGGGCCGTCAGTTGGCGCTGCTCGGCTCCTGGACCGACCGCGTCGCCAAGGGCGAATTGCCCAAGACCGATCCGACGCGGCCCACCGGCATCGAGCGCAACATCGTCGTCACGGAATGGAATTGGAATACGCCAAAGGCCTATGTCCATGACGGGATTTCTACCGACAAACGCGATCCTACGGTCAATGCCAAGGGCCTGATCTACGGCTCGACGGAACAGAGCACGGAACTGCTTCCCTGGGTCGATCCGATCAACAACAAGGCGGGCGTGCTCAAGACGGAATATCGCGATCCGAAAACGCCGACCACGAAATCCACGCCGAATCTCGCGCCGTCGCCCTATTGGGGCGATGAGCCCATCTGGGACACGCACACCAACGTCCATAATCCGATGTTCGACGAAAAGGGACGGCTGTGGCTGACGGCGCGCATTCGACCCAACCCCAATCCCGCCTTCTGCAAAGCAGGCTCAAAGCATCCTTCCGCCATGGTCTATCCGAAGGATACGTCCAACCGTCAGACCGAAGTCTACGATCCCAAGACGGGGAAGATCACGATGATCGACCTTTGCTTCAACACCCACCATCTGAACTTCGACGACAATGGCACGCTGTGGTTCAGCGCGGGCGGGCCCTATGACGTCATCGGCTGGCTCGACATGAAGAAATGGGACGCCACCCATGACGATGCCGCGTCGCAGGGGTGGTCGCCTTTCGTCATCGACACCAATGGGAATGGCAAGCGCGATATCGGCTGGACCGGACTTAAGGATCCGACCGATCCCGCCAAGGACAAGCAGATCATGGGCGCGCCCTATGGGATCAACACCGCTCCCGACGGCAGCATCTATGGTTCGATCCTCGGCTTCCCCGGCGGCGTTCTTCGCTTCGATCCGAAGACACAGCTCACCGAATATTATGAGGTCCCTTACAAGAACGCGAAGACCACGATGTCCGGCTTCAGTCCGCGCGGCATGGGCATCGGAAGCGATGGCGTCGTTTGGCTGGCGCTCGCCAGTGGCCACGCCGCGAGCTTCGATCGCAGACTCTGCAAGGGCAAGCTGAACGGACCGATTGCGGCCGACGCGCAGAATGTCTGCCCGGAAGGCTGGCATCTCTATCCCCTGCCGGGACCGGAGTTCGAGAACCTTCCCAAGGGCACGGTAGGCGCCACCGCCGAAGCGCCTTACGCGATGTGGGTCGATCAGCAGAACACGCTGGGCTTCGGTAAGAACATCCCGATCGCGACGGCCAGTCAGTCCGACGCGTTGGAGGCTCTGGTGGACGGGAAATGGATCGTCATGCGCGTTCCCTATCCGATGAGCTATTACGCCAAGGGCATGGACGGTCGCATCGACGATGCCAACGCGGGTTGGAAGGGCAAGGGCCTGTTCTCGACCTATTCCGAACGCGCGCCCACGCATATCGAAGGCGGCAAGGGCCAGACCAGCAAGGTCGTGCACTTCCAGATCCGTCCCGATCCGCTGGCCAATTAGAGGATCGTGCATTCATATGGAAACATTTGTCCTTCCCGGCCGAGCGGCGGCACGCCGCGAGGGGAAGGGAATCCATTTCGTGAAGATCGAGTGCTCACTTCACCGAATGGATGCCCTTTCCCTCGCGCTTCGCGCTCGCCGGGCATGACAACATTGATTCCATGTGACCACGCTCCGCTAGTTCGAACATCTTAGAGAAGGGCGAGTTCGCATGCGCGACCCCGCCCTTTTCTTTGGCGCTCAAGATCCACTCTGAAAGCGCGTATATTGAAGGCCGTATTGGCGGAACCGGATCGCCAACCACCGGAGGCTCGAATGGAACAGGTCATCAATAATCTGCTTGGGCGTTATGAAAGAGGTGCTCTCTCGCGACGCGAACTGGTCGGCGCGCTGGCAGTGGTGGCTCTGACCAACCAGAGCGCATCGGCTGCCGGGTTCGAGAGCAGCACGCTCAACCACGTGTCCATCACGGTGAGCAATCTTCAACGCTCCGTGGAGTTTTATCGAAATGTCTTCGGACTGCCGGTTCAGAGCGAGAAC
>DATHDZ010000153.1:0-20002 GCA_035318785.1 Micropepsaceae bacterium | reverse complement strand
GACCAAAAATTCGATCACTTCATGGGCGAGAACTTCTGCACGCGGCTGGTTTCGCCGACTTCGCCCGTGTACAGATTGCCCTTGGAATCCATGAACGCCACATGGAGCAGGCCGAAGGCGCCGCCTTCGCGGCCCGGACGTCCGATTCTCTGCACAACCTGGCCTGTCTGGCGATCCAGCTCCCATACCGTGGAGTTGGCGATATCCGCGATAAAGATATATTTCTGCTGCGGATCGGGCGAGAAGTCCACCGACCCTGCGGTGCCGCGGATTTTGGTGTTCCGGGCGATATAGAATTCCTTCTCGAACTTGCCTTGCTTGGTGAACACCTGGATGCGATTGCCGGACCGATCGCCGACATAGACGAGTCCGTCTTTGGAAATGCGAACCGCGTGGACCGGAGACTTGAAGTCCTTGGCGCTCGGCTCACCCTCCTTGCCCACATCCGGCTGACCCTCATTGCCGATCTCGCTCAGCGCCTTGCCATAGGCGCCCCAGCCGCGTTTGAAATTTCCGGTATTCCAGTCGTAAACCATCAGGCGCTTATTCAGATAGCCATCCGCGACATAGATTTCGCCGGCGGCTTCATCGAGCGTGGCTGCGGCGACGCCGCGGAGCAGAAGATCCGTCTGCTGATTATCCTGTTTCTGCGGCTGGCCGCGCGCGACCTTCGGGCCTCTGTGGCCGAAATCCTTGACGAATTTGCCGTCGCCGGTGAATTTCAACAGCGTGTCGTTGGCCTGCGCGCCGGCGATATAGACGTTGCCTTCCTTGTCGGTGAAAATCGTGTGCTCGGACTGTGGCCAACCCGGCACCATATCGGGCTTGCCCCAGGCCTTGAGCAGGTTGCCGGCCGTGTCGAATTCCAGGACTGCGGGGGCAGCGGAGCAGCATTCGGCCTCACCTTTTGCGACCGCGTCCTCCTTGAGATCGCGCGGGCGGTTGAGCACCCAGATATGGTCATCTTGGTCCACGAACAGGCCCGTGATGCCGCCGAGCGCCCAATGGTTCGGCAACGGTTTGGGCCACTCCGCATCATATTTATACTTTGGTGGCCCATCGGTAGCGGCGGGCGCGGAGATTCCTGTGCCAACGGCGGCAAGACAGCATAAGCCCGCGACCGCAGCCGAGAATTTCAATATTTTTTTGAAACGCATCCAATTCCTCCCTTTGCGTACTCGGCACGAAGATACCCTGTACGTGAAAGCCTGAAAAGGTAACGCTCGTCGTCAAAGCTCAGCGCGAGATTTATTGGCTGAAGTGGGTCAAAATCGGCCGATCCCGGCGACGGACGGGAATGTCTGACCTCGCCGAAAGCGAACGTTCAGCACGGCACGATGTCTTGGATTCGATTACTCCGCCCAATCGGCGATGAAGACATCCGTCTCGCCCGGGGTCTTGCCATGCCGGTTGGATTCCCAGATCAGCTCTTTTCCGTCATTGGTGAACATCGGGAAGCCGTCGAAGTTCTTGTCGAAAGTGATCTGCTGCAGCCCCGTGCCGTCGCGATTGATGAGGAAAAGGTCGAAATTCCCGCCGCGCGGATCGTACATGTTCGAAGCGAAGATGATCTGCCGCCCATTGGGATGGAAATAGGGCGCGAAGTTCGCGGCCCCGTTCGAGGTGAGCTGCTTCTGCTGCGTGCCGTCGGCGCGCATGATCATCAGCTCCATTTTCGCCGGCATCACCAGATTCTTGGCGAACAGGTCCTTGTAGCGCTTGATCTCTTCGGGCGTCTTGGGCCGGTTGGCGCGCCATACGATGTACTGGCCGTCCTGCGAATGCCACGCGCCGCCGTCATAGCCGAGTTCATGCGTCAGCCGGCGCGGGTTCGTACCGTCGATGTTCATGTCGTAGAGCTCGAGATCCCCGTCGCGTGCCGAGGTGAAGAGGATCTTCTTCCCGTCGGGCGAAACCGTGCCTTCCGCGTCATAGCCATTGGTGGTGGTCAGACGCTTTAGGTCTGTGCCATCCGTCTTCGCGGAGAAAATGTCGAAGGACGGATAGATCGCCCAGACATAGCCTTCCGAACGGTCCGCGACCGGCGGGCAATCGGGCGAGCCCAGATGGGTGGAGGCATAGATGATGCGCTGTCCGTCCGGCGTGAAATAGCCGCATGTGACGCGGCCGCGCCCGGTACTGACGAGTTGCACATTCGATCCGTCCTTGTTCATCGTGAACAGCTGATCGCATTTGTATGGCTCGCGCGTGGACTGGAAGATGATCTTCTGCCCGTTATAGGAAAAATAGGCTTCGGCATTTTCACCGGTGTAGGTGAGCTGCCGGATATTCTTGAGATGCACTTCCTTCGGATCGCCGGTGATCCGCATCTCGGTCGGGTTCTGGATCTGCGCCGGGGGAGACTGGACCTGTGCGGAATAACCCGGACCGAGCGCCAACGCCGTGATGACGGAGGTTGCGAGAACGCCTGTGAGCTTCATTGTCATCTCCTTGCTTCCAACGTCACGTCGGTTTTTACATCCTGACCGTTGCGTTTGACGATCACGGCTACGATATCACCCGGCTTCTTTGTGCGCAGCGCATAGGCGTAGTCGCTGAGCGTCAGAATTTGCTTGCCGTCGAACTCCACCATCAGATCGCCGGCCTTCAGCCCCGCTTTTGCCGCCGGGCTGTTGTTCTGGACATCGCTGAACAGGACCCCTTTGAGGTCGTCGCGGAAATCGGGAACCGAGCCGAAATAGGGGCCGTAACCGCCGCCGCCGCCGCGCCCGGCCTGCGGGGGCTGAGCAATCTCGTGATAGGGCAGGCGCTGCGTGTCCGTGGCCAGCCGATCGATGGTCCCGTAAACGACCGACAGAACCTTCACCGCGCCTTCGGCGTTGATCTTGTCAGCGGTGTCGGACGGCTTGTGGTAATCGGTGTGGAGCCCGGAGAAGAAGAACAGCACCGGTATCTTCTTGGCATTGAACGAAGTGTGGTCGCTCGATCCATAGCCGGAATCCGAAAAATTGAGGTCGAGACCGGCGGGCTTGTTGAGGTCTTCCACGATCTGTTTGAGGCTTGGCGAGGTGCCGACGCCGCCGATGAAGAGGCGATTGTTCGTGACGCGTCCGATCATATCCAAGTTGATCATCGCATCGATGCCTTTGAGGGGCACCGTCGGGTGATTGGCGAAATCGGATGAGCCCAGCAAGCCGATTTCCTCACCGGCAAAGGCGATGAACAGGACCGACCGCTTCCAGGCGTGATTGTTCTCCGCGGCGATCCGGGCCAACTCCATCACGCCCGCCGTGCCCGATGCATTGTCGTCGGCGCCGTGATGGACTTCCCCGATCTGCGAGGGTGCCAGCGAATTGCGATTGCCCAGGCCCAGATGATCGTAATGCGCGCCGACCACGATCCATTCGTCTTTCAAAGTGGGGTCGGCACCCGGAAGCGCCCCGATCACATTGCGGATCGTCTTTCTGCTGCGGACGACATCGGTGGCGATGCGCGCCCGCGCGCCCGAAAAGGCGAAGGATTGCGGCGTGAGGTCCTTGTCGATGGCCCGCTGCAGAACGGCCGGGTCCTTGCCGCTATCCTTGAACGCTTTGAGAAGAACCGCGCGCTTCGCGTGGACCGCGGAAATGCCGAGGTCACTTTCGGCTTCCTGCCGCTGCACGGGTCCCAAATCCTCGCTTTCCTGCGAGGGAGGGGCGATGAAGATGATGCCCTTCGCGCCGTGCAGCCGCGCATTGATCGCCTTGTTGGTGAAGGATGAATGGGCGGTCAGCCCGGTGCCGGCGAAGACGCTTTTCGGATCGTTTTCCTGCGGCTCGCGCTCGAACACCACGACGATTTTTCCCGAGGCATCGATATTGCTGTAATCGTCATATTTGTATTCGGGCGCGGTGATGCCGTATCCGGCAAACACCAGCGGGCCTTCGAACTCGGCCGTGCTCGAGAAGGTGACCGGCACGAACGCGTCGTTCATCCGCAGATTGGTGCCATTGACGGAGAATTCGTTCTTGGCGCCCAGAACGGCGCCGGTCGTGATCTCGAAGCCCTGGAAGTAGGTGTTGCCTTCCCCGGCCGGCGCCAGGCCCGCGAGGCGGAATTGCTCCGCGATATAGTCGGCCGCCTTGTCCAATTCGGGCGAGCCGTCCCCCCGACCTTTCATCTCGTCGCTCGCGAGATAGGTCACGTCTTTCAGATAGCGAACGGGCGAGAGCTCGGTCACCAGCTCCGCTGCCGGCCGCGGCTGGGGAACCGCCACCGGCCACGTCAGATAGACGGCCAAGACCGCAAGCAGACCGGCCACAATGAGGGCGGCGAGGGAACGTCTCTTTGCCATGGCACCTTATAGCGGCAGACGAGCGCGAATTTCCATGATCCTGGCGCGCGGGCTCGCGTGGGGAGCCGGCGGCGAACGAGCGGGGACAACCCCCCGCCCGTCGGCCTCCTCGGAACCGCTGCTATTTCTTCACAAAGCGGCGCAAATTCATCGCGCCCGTATAGCCGGCATAGACATCGCCGGATTCGTCAAAGGCGGTAGCTTCCAGCGAGCCGAGATCCTTGTTTTCCGGGATATAGGCCGTGACCTTTCCGTCCTTGGCGCTGCCGACGCGGATGCCCTGCTTGAAGCCGGGATTCACCTTCTCGTCGGATTGCGAGTCGGCGACATAGATCACGTCGTTCTTGTCGATGGCGATGCCGCTCGGACGGCCGAACTGTTTCCATTCGGCGAGGAATTTCCCGTCCTGATCGAAGATCTGGATGCGGCTATTGGCGCGGTCGGCGACGAACAGCCGTCCAGCCGAATCCATCGCCAGCCCATGCGGCTCGTCGAATTCGCCCGGCGCCTTGCCTTCCTTGCCCCAGGCTTTGATGAACTTTCCGTCCTTGGAGAATTTCACGATGCGCGCATTGGTCTTCTCGCCGTGGCCATCGGCGATGAAAATGTCGCCATTGGGCGCGATCAGCACGTCGGAGGGCGCATTGAAATGGCTGCCGTCGACACCCGTCACGCCAGGCGTTCCCAGCGTCATAAGCACCTTGCCCTCGGGAGAAAACTTCATGACGGTTTGGCCCTTGCCGGGTTTGCCGTCTTTGGGCGCAATGCCGGCGCCGTCGGTTGCCCAGATATTTCCGTCGTTGTCGACAGTCACGCCGTGCGGGCGAACAAACATCTTGGCACCGAACGTGGTCACCACTTTGCCCGATGCGTCATATTTGGTGACCGGATCGATGTTCGAGTTCTCGCAGGTGTTGCCGCCGCAGCGGTCGAACACCCACAGGCTCTTGCCGTCCCGGTCGAGCGCCAAACCCGGCGTCGATCCGAAATTCCGGCCCATACCGTGCTTGGCCCAGCCCTCGTCGGCGCGATACGGATTGGGCGCCGAATTCGGATCGCTCTGCGCGAAGCCTACCGTCGCGGACAACGCCGTCGCCGCAATCGTGGCGATGCCGAGCGCATATCTCATGTCATGTGCACGCCGCATGATGTGTTCCTCCCTGCTGCCGCCCGTTTTGTCGAGCGCTCACGCAGAGATTACCCGCTATCGGCCCCGACATAAAGGCGCGAGGCGGGCCCAGGCCCCATCGTCAATCGGCAATGGGGATGTTCCATCACAAGTCGGCTTGCACGTCCTCCCTGTCCGATAGCGAAGTCCGTGCAGTATTGATCTGATATGAATGACAATCCCCTTTCGGATTTGTTGCCGAGATTCCGCGAAATGGCCGAAGAAGCTCGGCATGACTCGCTCACGACCAGGTCACCTGAGTTGAGGCGCGGCCTTCAAACAATTGTCGAGACCTGGGAACGGCTCATCAAAGGACTCGAAGCGAACTAGCGTCCACGCAATCGCACGAGAGGACGCGATACAAGCGGGAGATCTTTCGGGCGCGACTCGCAGCCAAGTTCGCAAGCGAGATGACGCGCATAGACCGCGTTCGTCCAGCATAGTTACCCCGTTGTAACGCGAGCGGCCTCCGTGGCGAGCAACGGAACACTCGGCGAACGCGTTTCAACTTCAGTCTTACCACGCTGGGGCGCGACACATCACAAAGGAATTTCCCAAATGAAAAAGCTCACATCCATGGTCGTTGTTTTGACACTGCTCGGCAGTTCGGCTGCGTTCGCGCAGTACAATGGGAATCAGAATCAGAACTACGGGAATCGAGGCGCGACAACAGCCGAACAGCGCAACAATCAGGATCAGAATCGCAACAACCAAAGCCGAGACCAGAACGGCTATCAAACAGGTGGAGCCCAGGACCAGGGGCGCAACGACTATCAGCAAGGCCGCAACGACGTTCGCGATAACCCTCACTGGTCACGCGGCGATAGGCTTCCGACCCAGTATCGGAACAATCAGTATGTGGTGAACGACTGGAAAAATAATCATCTGCGAAAGCCGCCACGCGGCTATCATTGGGTGCAGGCAGACAACCGGTACATTCTCGCCGCAATGGCCACCGGCGTCATCGCCGACATCATCATGGCGAGCAATCAGAACAACCAGCGCAGCCGATAAACTCCCAACTCCTTGGAAATAGACTAAGGGCCGGATTCACTCCGGCCCTTTCTTTTTGCTCCGAAGGTTCGGCCGGCGGCCCCTGGGTGAAGGTATCGTCAGGTCCCTAGTTCGGGAGCCGGCGCGTTAGTCTTTCACTTCCTCGGACGCCGGCTTGCCCTTGTCGAAAATCCGCATCTCGATATAGCGCGCTTCCTTGCCGGAAAGATTCTGCTGGCGGTGGATGGTGCCGCGCGGAACATAATTATAGTCGCCGGCCTTCAGCACTTGCGGCGGCTTACCCTTCACGGTGAAGGTGACTTCGCCCTCCTGGACCGCGGTCCATTGCTCGCCGGGATGACGGTGGAACTGGTTGCCGGCGCCTGGCGGCATGGTGACGGATTGCAAGCCCACCTCGCGCGTCGGGTCTTTCTCCAGCGGCATCGTAAAATAGCGTTTGTTCTGGAACGGCGGCGCCGCCGTCTGCGACCACGCTGCCGACGCGGCCATGATTGCCGTCACGAGCACTGCTGGGATGATCACTTTGTTCATGAACGCCTCCCGGGCTGAGTTTGAGCAAATTCGAAGAAGCCTAAATCGTCTTTACCGGAGCCGCAGCCTCACGCTTTGCTCCATCGGCCGGCGTTGATGTCGAACTTCACCTTTCCCTCGGCCCGCATCCGCAACAGCAGCTCCTGCAAAGCATCGGTGCTCTTGTTGCTGGGGTCGAGCCGCTGCTGCAGCGAATAGAGGGCGCGGGGCTTGTCCAGCGCCGCCAGCACGTCTTCTTCCTTGGTCATGATGGAAGCTCTATCAGCTGCGCTTAAACGGAAACAGGCCGATGCGCGTTCAGGAAGGAACGTATCTGGCGCACGGCCAGGGGAATCCGCTCCTTGGGCTCCTTCCACGGGAAGATGCTCACTTCGGATTTCGGCGCAAGCATCGCGGCTTCCATGGCGACGGCGTAGGGATGCGGCGGAATATCATCCGGCAGGATCAGTACGGGCGTCTGGCAATTGCGCACGAAATCGCGCGTCACGGTGATAACGAAGTCGGGGTTGCTGCGGTACATCTTGGTGAGGAATTTCTCGACCACATCCATCTTGATGTCCGGCCGGCGTTTGACCAATTCCGGGCCCCAGGTCGTCATATTGCCTTGATAGAAAAGGTCGCGCATCTCCGGACGAGACCCGCTGGGCTGTGCCAGCACAGCCGCGACGACGCGATCCGGTGCCCGCTTCAAAAGATTCCAGATGAGCGGGCCGCCAATGCAGAAGCCCATCACCATGAACTTGTCGACGCCCAAATGATCCATCAGACCGAGCTGGTCATCGGTGTGGGAATCCCACGGCCGGTCGATATCGAGCGGGCCGGTGGATTGGCCGTCATTGGCGTTGCGCAGGTCCAAAGCGACGCAGCGGTACTCTCCCTTGAACTCCGCGATCGGATTGAAGGGACCGCGGATCAAGCCCGCCATCGTCGAATTCAATCCGCCGCCGGCAATCATCAAGAGCGGGAAGCCGGAACCGGTGTCCTGATAGTGGATGCGAACGGGGCCTTTTTCGTAGAAGGACATCGCGCCGCCTCCTTGCCCAGCCTGCTGAGCAAACACGCCCGGTGCTGCGGCCATCGCCGTCGCCGCGGCGCCCGTCGCCACGATTTTACGTCTTGTCGGATCCATAATCGGCGCCCTCCTTGATCATTGTCATGACCGGTGCAAAGCCGCTGGGTGATTTCAGGTTTGATCCCTGTTGCGCAGCCTTTGTAGCACAGGTCTAGTTGGCGCTTAAGGGATTGACTCTCGGCGCTCTCGGTCTCGGCATAAGGCGGAGGCACGTCCTGCCCTTCGCGGGCGGCCTCGGCGTGGTTGGAATGGTCGCAGGTTGGGTTTAAGCGGCCTCAGACTGGCGGCGAAGCCCTAGCTCCCAGAAATCCGCTTGAGCCTCGAGCGCCATGGCATAAGCGAATAAATCGGCAATCGACGCTGAATCGTTGAGCGCGGAGGCCAGATGGCGCGCTCCATCGGCTTCGGCGCGTAGCTCCTTGATACTTTCGATGATCTTTGCGTCCGGTTTCACAGCCCATCCCCATAGAGTGCAAAGGGAATACGAACCGGGTATAGGGATGTTCCATCACAAGTCCGCTTGCAGCTGCTTCCCCTGTTCGGCTAGCGCTTGGCAAACTTCCGTTACGTTCCTGGGTCGGAAGCCGGCGCGTTTTGGGCCATGCGCAGCGCCTTCAACTTCTCCCGCTTGAGCTCCTCGGCTTTGCGCTCGCTCGCAAGAAGGTCTTTTACGTAAGCGTCAACTCTTTCTGCCCGCTTTTCCGTCCGACTGAGGCGGATCGACTTCCCGGGTACTTTTCGCCTTGGCATCTTTACGCATCCACTTCAGCCCCCCGGCACGAATCGCTTGCGGCAGTATGGCATCAAAGCCGCGGAGGCGCTGTTAATGATGAGAAAGGGAATCGTCAGGTCCATGACAGAAAAATGGAACGTTCGTCCCGCGGAGGCCGACGATTTTTCGCATTGGCTGACGTTGTGGCGCGCCTATTGCGCGTCCCTCGATCATTCTATTTCGGACGAAGTCTCCAACGGAGTCTGGTCCCGCATCATGACTCCGAGCGAGCCGATTTGGTGTCTCTTTGTCTCTCACGCCAACGGTGAACCACAAGGCTTCGTCAATTATGTCCGGCATCCCCACACCTGGAGTTTGCGGACGGTTTGCTACCTTGAGGACATCTTCGTTGCGCCGCAGACTCGCAGCAGAGGGGCCGGCCGGGCCTTGATCGAAAAGCTGGTCGCGCTCGGGAGGGAGGAGGGCTGGCGCCGCGTCTATTGGCACACGCACGAAAACAATCACCGGGCACGCGCTCTCTATGACCGGCTCGTCGAGAGGACCGATTACGTTCGCTACGACATCGGCCTTTGATCCGTGGTCGGCGATTGAGGCGAGGCGAGCCGTGCTCTATAGGTTCTTCGTCAGAATCGAGCCAAGAAAAGCGACCCATGACCAAACGAAAGCTTCCCAAAATCGCCGCCGCCATCATTGTCATGTCGGGTGCAGCGGCCATGATGGCCGTCGTCGCTCCCGCACTCGCGCAAAACCTTCCCAATGGCGATGGTCGGGACGTGGTGCAAATGATCTGCACCGGCTGTCACGACCTTTCGCCGATCACCGATGCGGTTGGCTTCAGCCGCCGGGACTGGGAAACCGTCGTCAACAGCATGATCGACATGGGCGCCACCATCACACCCCAGCAAGTCACGGTGATAACGAACTACCTCGCCGCGAACTTCCCGCCGAAGCCGACGCAATAACGAAATTTCAACGCTGGCTTCGGGCCGGGCATTTTGTCTAGAGCATCCACACGATCCACCAGATCACGCCCGAACCCACGACAAGCGCGACAATGCCCGTGGACCAAGACCGGCTTATGGCCCGGCCTCTTTTCCCGTACCGCCGTCGGCGCTTCGCCATATGCCGTTCCCCTTCGACGGCCGATGATTGCATAAAAAAGAGGGCGGTGCCGTTGTTGCTGAACGCCCGCTGGCCGGGGATCGAGCAGGCTCTGTGGTATGATCACATGCGGGGTATTGACGGAGGCGAGGATGACTACGCGGCGGTGGAATTTCACATTGTTGGTGGCATTAGCAGCGGCGGCCGTCGCTGCTGGCTCGGGGCAATCGGCGCCCGCCGCTACAGCGATCCCGGTTTTTGGTGGCGTATGGGATCATCCCGGGCTCCCCGGTTTTGAGCCTTTGGCTTCGGGTCCGACGTCTCTCGTCAACCTGTCGCGGCGCGAAGGCGGTGTCAGCAACAACATGCAGCTGGTCGGCGATTACAGAAATCCGATCCTGAAGCCCGAAGCGGCGGCGGCCGTGAAGAAGTTCGGCGAAATGTCGCTCGCCCATATCGGCTATCCCACGCCGCGCAACCAGTGTTGGCCGGGGGGCGTGCCCTTCGAGTTCACCAACAATGGATTGATGATGCTTCAGAAGCCGGACGAGACACTCATCATTTATCGGGGCGGACCACAGGTCCGCCACGTCCGTATGAACCAGTCGCATCCGGCAAAAGTGACGCCGTCCTGGTACGGCGATTCTGTCGGTCATTATGAAGGCGATACGCTGGTCGTGGATACTGTGGGCGTGAAGATCGGCCCCTTTGCCATGGTGGACTGGTATGGAACGCCGCATAGCCCGGCTCTGCACGTGATCGAACGCTATCGGCTGCTGGATTACGCCGCCTCAAAAGAAGGGCTGGAGCGCAACAAAAAAGAGAATTTCATTGGCGACTTTCGCGTCAATCCGAACGATACGGGCAAGCACCTGCAGCTGTATTTCACCGTGGACGATCCGGGCGTGTTTACCACGCCGTGGTCCGCGACCGTGACCTACGGCCGCGTGAACCCCGTGCCGGGCGTGAGCGAAGTGAGCGAATGGGAGGAAAATGTCTGCGCCGAAAACCCGCATAAATACGGGACCGAAAAGGACGCCGCGGTCCCCACCGCAGACAAACCCGATTTCTGAGGGCGCGAAAGGGTTCGATGTCCAAAACGGAGGAGTTGGATGACTCAGCCAAATGGATATACCGAGATAGCCGGTGGAAGTGCGAAGGCCGTTGACGATTCTCTCGCCGATCTCATAAAGGCGTATCCCGACGAGAGGCGGCTCGAATTCGTCCGAAGCGCGGTCCAAGACATTCTGCGAGAATACGGTGCCGCCTATCGGGCTGAAATGGAGGCGAGGTGCACCGCTCCCATTTGGCAGACCAAAGAGGGGGCTCAGGAACGGGAGGACCTCGAGAGTTGCCGCCGGCAAGTCGCCTTGCTTAGCGCCCAGCTCAATTCGATCACAGATCAGCAGAAGGAGCAGTGGGAGCGGGAGCGGGAAGTTGCCTGGATTGAGGCAAGGTGGGCGTCCCTCAAACGGAGTGCCAAAATGGCCAGTCGCACCTTTTGGATCACGCTGGCCCTGTTCCTGATTGCGCTGGTTGGTGATGCATGGGCCTTCTTCATAGCTCACGGCGACGGCTATCTCAGGTTCGCCCGCGATTCGGTCATCGGTGCCTGCATCTTGGCGACCGTCGGCGGCCCCTTCGTCATCCGCGCGGCCTGGAAGGACATCCGGGCTACGGAATCGGCCCTAGAAAAATTCGTTAAGTGGCATAATTATACGTCCGATGTGACCAAAACGGATTGAGACATGTGGAAGCGAGGTTGACTTAGCGAACTTGCTTGCGAAGCTTCAGCCGATTGCGCTTGGCGCAAGGATCCGCGCGGCCCGGGATGCGGCGCACGGTTTACAGACTTGCCGATGGTGCTGCCGCCTGGCATGCCTTTGCGACGTATGAGAGTGATTGAGGGCGGGAAGGGATAACAAGTGCAATGACGAACGAAGATCAAAAACCCGACCCGCGAGTCGCTGAATTCAAGCTACTCGCTGAAACAGCGCAGCGGATGGCGGACAAGGCGGAAAGTGAAACCGAACGCGCCGACTATCTCAAGATCGCAAAGGACTGGTTTGCGCTCGCGACTGACATTGAGAAGTCCAACCGCTGAACGGGAGCGTGCAGTGGGGGCAAGTCTCCCAATCAGGGGATTAACTTGAGACCCCGGGCGCGCCAATTCACGGCCTCGCCCTCCGAAGGTCCCTTCCGCTGAAGCGTCCCAAATGCCTGCACGGACTTTGAGATCCCGCCCGCAATGGAACTTCTAAGAAGCCATCCCGTTACTCTGCATTAGCACTATTAAGGGAGGCACCCATGGCTCAACCTAAAAGAAAGACCGCGACAAACCGCGGTGCTGCAAAGCCCATCGACACGCGGCTTAGCGCGCTGCGGTCCGATCTGGATTCGCTGCAAGAAAATGCGAGGAGTTTTGTCGGAGATGTCGGGAGCGTCGCCAACGATGGCGCCAGCGCTGCCATTGAAGCCGCAAGAAACCTTGCGGAACGAGCTTATCGCCTGGCCGATGAAGCGAGGGCGAGCGTAACTGACGATGTCGAGGAATGGGCTTCCGACAACCTCGACGCCGCGAGGGAAACGGTACGAGAGCAGCCACTTGCAGCTATCGCCGTGGCACTGGGCGTCGGCGCGTTGTTCGGCGCAGTTTTGTTGCGGCGCTGACCGCGCTCTTTTAGCGAACAATTTCGGTTGCCGGCAAACAAACCCGCCCGCGGTTGATGCGTTTTCTTCCCGACGTGGGAACACACGTTTTTCAGGCAATAGACTTTGGCCCGGTGTCCGTGATTGGAGCTGGGCCTTTTCTTTGGGACTAATCCGAAGCGACGGTTTTGCCCTTTACGTCGACGACGGCCCCAAGAGGAACGTCATTCCTGGCCCAAATGCGTTCGCAGGATGACGCGTCCGAGTTCTGCCAGGGGGACTGTCCGGCGCTGGGTGCGGCGGGGACGCCTGTTCCCCGTCCGGCGTTCCGAGTTTTTGCGGCGACCAACTCTCTCGCTTCGTTCTCTGCGATGGCGCCCGCCCAAACCTCTTCTCTGATGGTCGATAGTTCCCAGCTTGGGTGCTTGGGGTTCAAAGGCGCGAGGCGGAAAACTGGCATCTGCGGATTTTCGCTAACTGCTAATTGTGGCGCCAACTGGCGAATTCCGCGCCGCCGCGGCGGTGTTCGGTCTGTTAAGTGGTGGAGCCAAGCGGGATCGAACCGCTGACCTCTTGAATGCCATTCAAGCGCTCTCCCAGCTGAGCTATGGCCCCACGTCTGAAGGCGTCCCGCTTACGGCTCGTCCTTCTCGATATCCGCATCGATGATGCCGGAGACGTCGTCTTCGTCCTCCTCGACCTCCTCGAGCAGATTGTCGTCTTCCTCTTCCTCGTCTTCGACTTCTTCGAATTCTTCGGCCTCGGTGGTTTCCTCGGCCGCGGCGGGTTCGCCCTCTTCACCTTCGGCTTCGGCGTCGGCCTCGACCGCGGGTTCGGCCTCGACGGTTTCCTCTTCCGCCTCGTCTTCGGTCGCCGTTTCCTCGACTTCCTCGTCCTCGGTCTCTTCGGCTTCCTCGTCTTCGGCTTCCGCCACAACGGCCTTCGCGGGCTCAGGCACGCGCGTGCGGCGCTGCTTCAGAAGCATTTCGGGTTCGAAAGAGAAGGCGCATTTCGGGCATTCGATCGGACGTTTTTGCAGATCGTAAAAACGAGCCGCGCAACTGGGGCAGACGCGTTTGGTGCCAAGATCGGGCTTGATCAAGCTGGTGCTTCCCACATGTGGACTAAGGGGCGGTGGGTTTGCCATGAACCGGGGGGGCTGTCAAAGTCCATAGCCGGGCTTGACCCGGCCATCCATTCGTTTAGGCAATCGCGGGCCTATCATGGGAACCCGGATGGCCGTTTCGGAACATTTCTCGCCTTTGACTGCGCGGAAATCCGGCCCGTTAAAGGGCAGGGTGGCGGCGCCGGGCGACAAATCCGTGTCGCATCGCGCACTCATTTTGGGAGCGCTGGCGGTTGGGGAAACCGCCGTTTCCGGCCTCCTCGAAGCCGACGATGTCCTCAACACCGCCGCCGCTATGCGGAAGCTGGGCGCCGAAATCGTCCGCGACGGCGGCGGCAAGTGGCGGATCCATGGCGTGGGCGTGGGCGGTTTCTCGGAACCCTCCGGTGTGCTGGATTTCGGCAATTCCGGCACCGGGGTTCGGCTCACCATGGGAGCCATGGCGACGACACCGATCACGGCGATTTTTACCGGCGACGCCTCGCTGAAGCGTCGGCCGATGCGGCGCGTGCTCGATCCGCTTGCCTTGTTCGGCGCGGTGGCGGAAACGCGCGAAGGCGGGCTCCTGCCCCTCACGCTCTTCGGTGCGCGCCAACCGCTGCCGATCGAGCACCGGCTGCAGGTCGCTTCCGCCCAGGTGAAATCCGCCCTCATCCTGGCGGCGCTGAACGTGCCCGGACGCTCCACCATCATCGAACGCGCGGCGACTCGCGATCATACCGAGCGCATGCTGAAAGCCTTCGGCGCCGACATCCACGTGGAGGGCATCGAGGGTGGCGCGACCGCGATCTCCATTGTGGGTGAAGCCGAACTCATCCCAACCCGCATCGACGTGCCGAGCGATCCCTCTTCGGCGGCCTTTCCGCTGGTAGCGGCCCTCATCGTGCCGGGTTCTGAGATCCTGCTTGAGAACGTCATGCTCAATGCGCGCCGCACCGGCTTGATCGAGACCTTGCGCGAGATGGGCGCCGACATCGAAATCCGAAATCCACGAGACAATGGCGGTGATGCCGTCGGCGACCTCGCGGTGCGCCATTCGGCGCTGAAAGGCGTGGACGTGCCGGCGATGCGCGCCCCCACCATGATCGACGAATATCCCGTGCTGGCGGTGGCGGCGGCCTTTGCCGAAGGGCGCACCACCATGCGCGGGCTGGAAGAATTGCGCGTCAAGGAGAGCGACCGGCTTTCCGCCGTCGCGGCCGGTCTGAAAGCCAATGGCGTGCGCGTTTCCGAAACCGAAGATGGGCTCATCGTCGAAGGCGCCGGCGCAGACGGCGTGCCTGGCGGCGGCCAGGTTGCGACCCATATGGATCATCGCATCGCCATGAGCTTCCTGGTGATGGGTCTGGCGTCGCGCGCGGCCATCATGGTCGATGACGGCTCGATGATCGCGACGAGTTTTCCGAATTTCCAAACGCTGATGGGCGCTCTGGGCGCCAAAATCGAGGCGGTTCCAACCCAGTGAGCACCCACGGAGTGGCTTTGAGCATCGTTATCGCGATCGACGGCACGTCGGCCTGCGGCAAGGGCACGCTCGCCCGCCAGCTGGCCCGCCATTACGGCTTTGCGCATCTGGATTCCGGCGCGCTTTATCGCCTGGTCGCCCTGGGCGTCATCGACGCGGGAGGCGACCCGTCCAATGTGCAGGATGCCGTCCGATCCGCGCGCATCATCGATCCGGTTGGCGGCACCGATATCAGACTGCGCTCCGTCGCCGTGGGAGAGGCCGCGTCCCGCGTCGCCGTGATGCCGGAGGTCCGCTCGGCGATCATGCAGTTCCAGCGCGATTTTGCGGGGCACCCGCCCGGGGGGGCGCCTGGAGCCGTGATCGACGGCCGGGATATCGGGACGGTCATCTGCCCTGAGGCCACCGCGAAACTCTTCGTCGATGCGCGGCCGTCCGTCCGGGCGCTGCGGCGCTGGCTTGAGCTCAAGGCCCAGCCCCAGGGCGAGCACGATCCCGCGGCACCGGCGGATGTCGAGGAGGTCGAACAGGAGCTCCTGGCACGCGATGAGCGCGACCGGTCGCGCAAAACCGCTCCCCTGCGCCAGGCCGAAGACGCCGTCTTGCTCGACACGTCCGATTTGGATATAGAAACCGCCTTCGCGAAGGCGCTCGATCTCGTGAACGACAAGATCGAGAAAGCGCTCGCGGCCCGCCCCAGGGGCTGAGGAGGCCCGGCGGCGCCGCAGAGAGACCTGCGATAGGTATTTCCACATCATACCGGCTTAGCCGGACACGATCGCTTGGGCACAGGCCCGGCGGCCGTCACGCAACCCTAGGGAGACTTCATGGCCAGAGCCGCTGAAAGCATTTCCACTCCGAGCCGCGATGATTTCGCGGCCATGCTCGAAGAGAGCTACATCGAACGCTCGCCGGCCGAAGGCGCGGTGGTCAAAGGCATCATCGTCGCCGTCGAGAATGATTTCGTCGTTGTCGATGTCGGCTTGAAGACCGAAGGCCGCGTGCCGGTGAAGGAGTTCGCGGCGCCCGGCCAGAACGCCACCGTCAAGGTCGGCGATGAGGTCGAGGTCTATGTCGAGCGCGTGGAAAATGCTTTGGGCGAAGCCGTGCTGTCGCGCGACAAGGCGCGGCGTGAGGAAAGCTGGACCCGCCTCGAAAAGGCGTTCCAGGATAGCGGCCGCGTCAGCGGCGTGATCTTCGGCCGGGTCAAGGGCGGCTTCACCGTCGATCTCGACGGTGCCGTCGCATTCCTTCCCGGCTCGCAAGTCGATGTGCGCCCCGTGCGCGATGTCGGCCCCTTGATGAACATGCCGCAGCCTTTCCAGATCCTGAAAATGGATCGCCGCCGCGGCAATATCGTGGTGTCGCGCCGCGCCGTGCTGGAAGAAAAACGCGCCGAGGAACGTTCCGAGTTGGTCGCATCTTTGGCCGAGGGTCAGGTGCTGGAAGGCACGGTCAAGAACATCACCGATTACGGCGCCTTCGTCGATCTAGGCGGCGTGGATGGTCTCCTGCACGTCACCGACATCGCCTGGCGTCGCGTGTCCCATCCGACCGAAGTGCTTTCGGTCGGACAGAACGTCACCGTGCAGATCATCAAGGTCAATCACGACACGCAGCGCATTTCGCTCGGCATGAAGCAATTGCAGACCGATCCGTGGGAAGGCGTGGGCGCCAAATATCCGGTCGGCGCGCGGCTCAAGGGCAAGGTCACCAACGTCACCGATTACGGCGCGTTCGTCGAATTGGAGCCGGGCGTCGAAGGCCTCGTCCACGTCTCCGAGATGAGCTGGGTGAAGAAGAACGTCCACCCCAACAAGATCGTCAACCCCGGCCAGGAGGTCGAGGTGATGGTGCTGGAAGTGGATTCCAACAAGCGCCGCATCAGCCTCGGTCTGAAGCAATGCATGCAGAACCCCTGGGCGGCGTTCGCGGAAGCCCATCCGGCCGGCGATGTTCTGGAAGGCGAAATCCGCAACATCACCGAGTTCGGGCTTTTCGTCGGTCTGCCCGGCGACATCGACGGCATGGTGCATCTGTCCGATCTGTCGTGGGACAAGGCCGGCGATGAAGCGGTGAAGGACTATCAGAAAGGCCAGAACGTTCAGGTCAAGGTGCTGGACGTCGATGCGGAGAAGGAACGCATCAGCCTGGGCGTGAAGCAATTGATGGCCGACCCGATGGCGAAGATGTCGGCGCTGAAGAAGGGCGACGTTGTAACCGTGACGGTCGCCGAAGTGCAGGAAGGCGGGCTGGAAGTTACGCTGGAAGGCGGCGCGCGCGCCTATATCCGCCGCGCGGACCTGTCACGCGACCGCAACGATCAGCGCCCCGAACGTTTCGGCGTCGGCGACAAGATCGATGCGCTCGTGACTTCGGCCGACAAGACGGGCCGCAAGCTCGGGCTTTCGATCAAGGCGCGCGAGATCTCCGAAGAGAAGGAAGCCGTGGCGCAATACGGCTCTTCGGATTCGGGTGCGAGCCTTGGCGATATCCTCGGCGCGGCCCTGTCTCGCGCACAGAAGAAGAAAGGCGACGACGAGGAATAATCCCGCCGTTGCTATCTAAAGAGGGCGCTCGGTCTATCGACCCGGCGCCCTTTTTTTCTTTCCTCCCCCGTTTACGGGGGAGGGGGACCGCGAAGCGGTGGTGGGGGGATGTTGGCACGAACGCTCCGCCCCCACCGTCTCCCCGCAAAAGCGGGGGAGGAAAATTACCCGAACAGCACCAGCGCGCTCTTCAGCGTCACCCAGATTCCCCACGCGATGGGGATGCCCACGGCCAGCCAGGCCAGCGGCAGGCTCGCCCGCGCCTCCGCCTTCGCCAATTCCGATTTGGGGTTATGCGCATGGGTGTGCGCAACCGGCGCGGTTTGCAGGGCTGCCACCTGTTCGTCGCTCATGAACCATTTCTGCGCCAGCGGCTTCACCGCCCAATTGCACAGGAAGCCGACAACCAGAAATCCCGCGAGAATATAGAGCGTCACGTCATAGACCGATTGGCGCGGCACGCCCGCGGCGATCTCGAATTCGCGGATGTAGTTCACCACCACGGGGCCGATGATGCCGGCGGTCGACCAGGCTGTGAGCAGCCGGCCGTGAATGGCGCCGACGAATTGCGTGCCGAAGATGTCGGCGAGATAGGCAGGAATTGTCGCGAAGCCGCCGCCATACATCGAAAGGATGATGCACAGGCAGAGCACGAACAGCGCTTTGGATCCGGCATGCGCCGCCCATGGCGCAGAGGCGTACAGCAGGATTCCGAACGCGAAGAAAGTGTAATAGGTCGCCTTGCGGCCGATCACATCGGAAAGCGACGCCCAGAAGAATCGTCCGCCGATATTGAACAGCGACAGCAGGCCGGTGAAACCCGCCGCGATGGCAGCGACCGCCGCGCCCTGCGAGGCATCGAGCGCGGTAAAGGGAACATCCGGGCGGCCGATCAGGCTGCCGCCGAAAATCTCCTGCAGCATGGGCGATGCGATTCCGATCACGCCGATGCCGGCGGACACGTTGAGGCACAACACCGCCCAGATCAGCCAGAACTGCTTGGTCCTATGCGCGTCCCTCAGATGCACTTGCTTGGCCACGATCATCGTCTTGGCCGCTTGGGGCGTCCAACCATGGGGCGCCCATCCTGGCGGCGGTAGCCGATAGCCGAACGCTCCGCCGATCATGAAGACGAAATAGATCGCGGCCATGGCGAGGAAGGTTTGCCACACGCCGACCGAATCCGCAGTCTTGAAACTGTTCATCAGCAGATTTGCGAGCGGCGCGCCGATCATCGCACCGCCGCCGAAGCCCATGATCGCCATGCCGGTGGCCATGCCGCGGCGGTCGGGAAACCATTTGATCAAGGTCGAAACCGGCGAGATGTAACCGATGCCAAGCCCGATGCCGCCGACGACGCCCAAACCCAGCCACATGATCCAAAGCTGATGCTGGATGACGCCGAGCGCGGCGAACGCCATGCCGCCGCACCAGCAAAAGGCGGAGACGATTCCCGCCTTGCGCGGACCGGCGCGTTCGAGCCAGCCGCCCCAGGTCGCCGCCGAGAGACCCAGCAGTACGAAGAACAGCGTGTAGATCCAGCCCAGATCGCTGATCCGCCAGTCGCAGCTCGTGGTGACCAGCGCCTGGAACAGCGGCATGCCGGGACATTCGATGGATTTGTCGTGGCCGAGCGCCTTGGACAGCGGCAGCCAGAAGACGCTGAATCCATAGGCCATACCGATGCATAGGTGGATGGCAAGGGCCGCCGGCGGCACCAGCCAGCGATTGAAGCCCGCACCCGCAATGATACGCCGGCGGTCGAGAAGCCCGACCTCGGACCCAACGGAATCGCCGACGGTGCCGATAGCTGTCATGCCCTGTCCCCTCCGTTTTGCTGCGATCTGGCTTCGCAGCGGTACGCCTTGTCAAGCGCGGCAAACCCGCCGTTTCACCGGCCTCCCATGCGCAGTAGCGCTTGCCGCTGTGATGCAATCACAATAATCTGAATAGAGGCGCGTCTTCCACCTGGACGCGACACGGAGGGATCCCATGAAAAAATTCGCATGGTTGCTTGCAACAGCTTTGTTTCCGGTGACCGCGATGGCGGCCGATGCTCCGGGCCCGGATTGGGCCTTCATGACGCCTGATGCCAATGCACCCGCGCCGGCAGCGGCGGCTGGTGGCGGTGGCGGTGGCGCTCCCGTGGCTCCGCCAGCATACCCGGCGGGCGCCCTCAAGATCGTCTTGAGCGGTAAGGGTGACGCGGTCAGGCCGTGCAACACTTGCCACACGCCCTCGGGCATGGGGCAGCCGGAATCGGCAAACATCCGTGGACTGAACGCCGAATATTTCGCGCG
>DATHDZ010000152.1:0-6268 GCA_035318785.1 Micropepsaceae bacterium | reverse complement strand
CGTCCTCGATCTGATCGAGGAGAGCGCTACCCCTCTCACCTCCGACGACATGGTGGACCGCCTGGGGTTCACCCGGTCCACGCTCTACCGCCATTTGAAGAATCTCTCCGATGCGGGTCTTGTCACCTCGTTCCCCGATGTTGGTTACGCCTTGGGACCGCGCGTCGCCGAACTCGACTACAAGATGCGCAACAGCGATCCCCTCATCATCGCCAGCCGTCCGGTGATGGCGGAACTGGTCGAAGCGGTTCCGGGCATCGCGCTGTTGTGCCGGCGCTATCGCGACCGGGTCCTCTGCGTGCATCAGGAGACCCGTGGGGCCAGCTTTTCAAGCACCTATGAGCGCGGGCGCGCGCTGCCTCTGTTTCGTGGCGCTGCCTCGCGGATCATCCTGGCCCATCTGCCGGCGCGGAACATTCAGCGTCTCTACGAATCCGACCGTCGGGCTTTTGCCGAGGGACGTCTGGGAAAATCCCTCGACGCGGTCAAGGCCGCCCTCAAAGAGATGCGCCAACGCGGCTGGGACATCACCGAAAGTCAGGTCACCAGAGGCGTCACCGGCATCGCCGCGCCGATCTTCGATGATCGCGGCGGCGCGCTCGGGAGTCTAAGTCTGACGGTTGGACGCACAAGGCTGGCCGAGGCGGAAATCCACGCCATCGCAGAACGCGTGAGTTTTTGCGCCCGCATCGTGACCAAAGCCCTTTCCGGCACAAAAATCCCATAATATAGGACTTGACACCATAAGGCGCAGGCTTTTACCTGGGCTACCCCCTTTTCCCGAAAGGCGCCCCATGCCGCGCAGCTACATCGTCGATGATCCGGTGAAACAGCAATTCCTGCTCGACCGCGAAGCGTTGGTGTCTGACGCGGTCCTTGAGGACGAGCGCAGCCGGATTTTCGCCAAGAGCTGGATCTATGTCGGTCATAGTTCCGAGCTGAAAAAGCCGAACGATTTTGTCACGCGCAGGGTGGCCGGGCGCCCGGTGATCTTCTGCCGCGACGGCAAGGGCGATATCCAGTGCCTGTTCAACACCTGCCGGCATCGGGGTGCGCTGGTCTGCACCGAACCCGAAGGTTCGCGCCGAAGCTTCCGCTGCATCTATCACGGCTGGACCTATCGCAATGACGGGCAATTGGCCGGCGTGCCGGGTGCCGAAGCCTATCGCGGCGAATTCGACAAGAACGCGCTCGGCCTGAAGAGGCCCGCGCGCTTCGAATCCTATCGCGATTTCTGGTTCTTGAGTCTCGATCCCGAGGTTGCCGCTTTACACGAATATCTCGGCCGCGCGACGGACTATATCGATCTCGTTCTCGACCAATCGCCTTCGGGGCGCATGGAGATCGTGGCGGGTGCGCAGGAATATGACGTCGGCGCCAATTGGAAGCTGATGGTCGAGAACAGCGTCGACGACTACCATTTGCCGACCACCCATTCGACCTGGCTCAATTACATGGCCAATTCGGGCGTCAAGATCGAAACGCCCAAGGACGGAATGGTGCTGCCGACGCGGGGCCTCGCGGTCGACCTCGGCAATGGGCATTTCACCACCGACAACATCAATTTCCGCGGCCGCCCCGTTGCCGCGTGGATTCCGATTTATGGCGAAGACGCCAAGCCCGAGATGGACGAGATTCGCCGCGAGCTCGTCGAACGGCTAGGACCGGACCGCGCCAAGCGCGTCGCCGACACCAACCGCAATCTGGTGATCTTCCCCAATCTGGTGATCAATGACGGGTCCTCGGTCACTGTCCGCACCTTCTTCCCGCAAGGCCCGAACAAAATGCACGTCGCCGCTTGGGCCATGGGACCAGTCGAGGAAAGCCAGGCGGCACGGGCGCGCCGGCTCGACGCGTTCTTGACATTTTACGGGCCCGGCGGCTTCGCCACGCCCGACGACGTCGAAGCGCTCGAATTGGTGCAGCAGGGCCTCGCCAATTGGCAGGACGACCGCTGGACCGAGATGTCCCGCGGCATGGGCCGCGAGGGCGATCAGCTCAACAGCGACGAGCATCATTTGCGCATCTTCTGGCGGCGGTGGAATCAGATGATGGAGGTCGGCTGATGCCAGCGTCCGTCTCCCGCGCCGAAATCGAAGACCTGCTCTACCGCGAAGCAGCGCTCCTGGACGAATGGCGGCTTGAGGAATGGTTGCAGATGTTGACCGACGATGCGGCCTATTACGTGCCGCCGAACGATCATCCGGACGGCGATCATCTCACCACTCTGTTCATTCTCGCCGACGACATCGTGCGCATCCGCGAACGCGTTAAGCGGCTGATGAGTCCCGAATGCCACGCCGAATATCCGCACTCGCGCACGCGGCGGCTGATCTCGAACGTGCGTATCGTCAAAACGGACGGCGACCTGGTGACGGTGGCGGCGAATTTCGTCTGCAACCGTTTCCGCCGCTATGAGCGCGTGCGCGAATATGTCGGCGCCTATCGCTACATCCTGAAGCGGCAAGGCGCGGAGCTGCTCATCAAGGAGCGCCGCGTGATCATCGACGCCCATGAGCTCGGCTCGCTTGGCGCGGTGAGCTTCATCCTGTAATCCAAAGCGTGAATTTGCGGAGCAGGGACTATGACCAGCCTCAAGACGGCCATCGACGAGCTGGTAATCGCCAACCGCATTCTGGCGGCCGAAAAGGTCTGCGACGCCTTCGGCCATGTCAGCATGCGCCATCCCCAGGACCCGGGAAAATTTCTGCTCTCGCGCGGGCGCGCGCCGGAACTCATCGAAGCCGCCGACATCATGCAGTTCACGCATGACGGGGCGACGGCCTCGGGCAGCGGCAAGCCCTATCTGGAGCGCTTCATCCATGGCGCGATCTACGAGGCGCGCCCCGAGGTTCAGGCGGTCGTCCACAGCCACAGCTACAGCGTCGTTCCGTTCAGCGTGATCGGCGAGAAGCTGCGTCCCATCATGCATGTCTGTGCCACCATCGGCGCGGACGTGCCGGTGTGGGATCCGCAGATGAACTTCGGCGACACCGACATGCTGGTCTCCGACATGGAGCAGGGACGGGATCTGGCTCGCGCGCTGGGATCACGCACCTCCGTCTTGATGCGCGGCCATGGCTCGACGGTCGCCGGCGGCTCGCTCCGCGAGGCGGTCTACGCTGCCGTGCATCTGGAGATCAACGCCCAATTGCAGCTCAAGGCCCAGGCCTTCGGCCCGGTGACGTTCCTATCGCCGGGCGAGATCGAAAAGATTCGCGCGCGCCAGAACAAGGGCCGGCCAGGCGAAGGCTATGACCGCGCCTGGCAATATTGGCTGCGCCACGCCGGCTTCCCCTCCGACGAATGAATCCATCCCCCCTTGAGGGGGAAGGTGACCCGAAGGGCCGGAAGGGGGGGCGGGTCAACGCGGCTTGCGGAATTTAAAGTAGAACTTGTCCGACTTGTCTCTCACGCCTGCCGCGCCCGGCACGCGGTCCGTATGCGGATCGTTGGGATTGCCCAACGCTTTGTTTTCGCCCTCCAGTACGAACCCCGCGGCAAGCACTTCGGCTTTCACTGTCTCGGGATCGATGCGGTGCAGCGTTCCGGTGTCGCGGGTGCCCGATCCCGCCGCCGCCACATGATCGATGATGATGTAGAGGCCGCCCGGTTTCAGCGCGGCGAAGATCGCCTTGTCCATCGCGACCGTGTCGGCGAAGAACATGCCCGGGTTCTTGAAGTCGTGATAATTCTGCGAGGTCCAGACCATATCGACGGGTTCTGGCGTCTTCAATTCGCCGAGCACCTGATTGGATACCGAGACATTCGCATAGGCGGGGTCGTCGGTGACCGGCTTGATCTGCGCCTTGATGTTGTCGTTCAGCGTGTTCAGATTGATCGAATAGATGTGCCCTTTGGGACCGACCGCCGCGCTCAACAGCCGCGTGGCATAGCCTCCCGCCGGGATGAGCTCGGCGACTTTGTCGCCCGGCTTCACCCCGGAAAAGCCGAGCATGATGGCCGGCAAGCGATCCGCGTCGCGTTCGGTGTCGGTCTTTGGCCGGTGCGGATCGGCGATGGCGGCACTCACATAAGCGGGCGGGGTCGGCGCGGCACCAAACGCCGCGCCCTGGAACGCGAACAGCAAACCGACCGCACAACCCGCAATCGCAATCCGATTTCTCATCTTTGCGAATCTCCTGATGGAAAAAGAAAGCCGCCGGACCCTTGTCGAGACCGGCGGCGTTATGTGTTTTCTACCGTCAACGCGGCTTGCGGAATTTCAACATGATCTGCGAAGAGCCCTGGCCCGAGCGCCCTTTGAGGTCATCGCTCGGATTCATCATGGCGTTGCTTTCGCCTTCCAGCATGAAGCCCGCCGCGGTGACTTCCTGCTTGATCACTGCCGGATCGATGCGGTGCAGCGATTGCGTCGTCGTCTTACCCGTGCCGGGGGCGGATACGTAATCGGTGATGACATAGAGACCGCCGGGCTTCAGGGCGGCGAATATCGCCTTGTCCATCGCGCTCGTGTCGGTCAGGAACATGCCCATGTTCTGGAAGTCATGATAATTCTCCGACGTGAACGCGATATCGATGCCTTCCGGGAATTTCAGCTCGCCGAACGGCTGCTCCACGACCGACACATTGCCGTAGGACGGATCGGCAATGATCGGATTGACGCCGGTCTTGAACCTCTCGTTCAGGGTCGGCAGGTTGGTTGCGTAGACATGGCCGGTGGGACCGACCACTTTGGCGAGCAGCCGCGTCACGTAACCGCCGCCCGGAACAAGCTCGGCCACCTTGTCGCCTCGCTTGGCGCCGATGAATGTCAACAGCTCGGCGGGGTGTCGTTTGTCGTCGACGTCTTTGTTGGCTTGCGGCCGTCCCGGATCGGCGATCGCGGCCGCAATCTCGGGCGACACAGCCTGGGCGCCGAGGACGGTCGCGGTGGACGACAGCAACAAAGTGGTCATGGCGGCGACAAGAAGAGCGGTGCGGTTTTTCATCTTTGATCCTCCCGGGATTCGGCGGCGGACTGTATCAGCCCCCATCATTGTCCAGAAGAGTCTTGTGTTTACCGGGCGCAGGGGCGATTTGCACCACCCATCAATTTTTCGTGGCTATTCCGAAAATATGGGGCACCGGTTCCAGCGCTTAGATTTGCAGGCCGTGGCCTAACGTGAACCGGAACTGGACCGCAGCATTGCTGGTTTGCGCCGCACAGGTTTGGCCACGGGCTGCGGATTGGAAATCAGCTCCTCGGCCTCTTTCGCAAGGCGGAGCGCCTTGAGATGGGAGATTTTGTTCGCGTCTGCCGTGCGGCTCTTGAGCAGCTCTGCCTTCACGCGGGCATCCGACACCGCGGCTTTCAAATCCCGGACGCTGCTGCCGCCGACGATCTTTTTCATCTCTTCATCCTCACATTAGGCTGTATAGGCAAACGGGTGACGGCGCGTGGTGCGCCGCCACCCGTTTTTACGCGACTGCTTATGCCGACTTCAGATTGACTGCCTTGGATCCGCGCGCGTCCGGCTGAATGTCGAACGATACGCGCTGGCCTTCGGCAAGGCTGCGCATGCCGGCCGCTTCCACGGCTGTCGCATGAACAAACACGTCCTTGGCGCCGCCTTCCGGCGAAATGAAACCAAAGCCCTTGGCAGAATTGAAAAACTTCACTGTTCCGATGGTCATATAATTCTCCTCCGATCGGTATCTCGCGTGAACACATGCCCACACGTGCGAAAGACGCAATCAGGTCGGGAAGTTGGGCTGTCTCAGCCAGGCGCGCAACGAGTACGAGTCGGGTTGTCTAACAGTTGCGCTTCATCTGACGGACGCCATCGCAGTTCTTATGTATACCCATTCGCGCATTTATTCAAGGAAGAAGGCGGGAATTATCAGTGGTCGGATAATTTAAGCCGCGGATTTGGCCGCTTTTCGCTCATTTTTCGTGAACGAACTCAAGCCTTTGCAGATCGTAATAGCGACGCTTACGGCTTCTTAACCGCGGCGGCGCAAAGGCGGCGAAGGGCGCGTGTCAGCGTGGGCGCGGCAAGATGCTGCCCGACACTCGAATATCCTTCTTGCTGCAATCGGGATTTGATGTCGTCGACTGTGGCGCAATCGCCGGATTCGGCAAGCTGGTAGGCACGTTCAACGGTGGCGGGGCGATCCATGATGACTCATCTTATCGACATTGGCCCAAACAAGCGAGGCCATAGCTATGGTCGTGTGCGGAAGCGAGAAGTGTGCAAAACAAGACACAAGCGATGTTTTTCCTCCCCTGCGAAGCGGGGGAGGTGCTCGCGAAGCGAGCGGAGGG
>DATHDZ010000151.1:0-27394 GCA_035318785.1 Micropepsaceae bacterium | reverse complement strand
GTTCCTGCCGGTCTCCTCCACCGCCCATCTTCTGGTCGCGGAAAACGCTCTCGGGCTCGACAAGGACAATTGGGAAGTCTTCACCGTCGTCATCCAGCTCGGCGCCGTGCTGTCGGTCGTTGCGGTCTATTGGCGCAAATTCTGGGAGGTGACCATCGGCCTGCCCACCGACCCCAAAGCACGCCAGTTCGCGGCAAGTGTGATCGTCGCCTTTCTTCCCGCCGCTGTGCTCGGCGTGTTGTTCATCAAATTTATCAATGGCGTGCTGCTCGATCCGGCACGCGCTCTCCCCGTAATCGGGATCGCATGGATCCTGGGCGGAATTCTCATTCTTGTGCTCGAGCGGATCGCACCGCGCCCGCGCTGGGAGGGAGCGGACAATCTACCGCTGGGCAAAGCCTTTCAGATCGGCCTCTGCCAATGCCTCGCGCTGATTCCCGGCGTGTCCCGCTCCGGCGCTACGATCCTCGGCGGCGAACTCTTGGGTGTGGAGCGCAAGACCGCGGCCCACTTCACCTTTTATCTCGCGGTGCCCACGATGCTGGGCGCATCGGTGTTCGAGCTTTATAAGCAATGGTCGGCGCTCACTGCCGCCAATCTGACCACCATCGCGGTCGGCTTCGTTGTGTCCTTCATCGTCGCCTATGCCGTGGTGAAGACCTTCATCGACTTCGTCGGCCGCTTTGGGCTGAAGCCCTTCGGCTGGTACCGCATTGCGACCGGCGCCATGCTCCTAAGTTTCGTGTTTTTCCGCTAACTCCCCTCTCCCCTTGAGGGAGAGGGCGGCGCGCCGCGCACGTGAGTGCGCTTTTGGCGTGCCGGGTGAGGGGTGAGTTTTTTCTGTTCTTGCCTGAGCTGCTTAAGGTGCCACCGGCTCGAACTCTCCGTGTTTGCGGAAGCGCCAGAGATAGGACGGAATAATCGCTTCGGCCGCCGTCGGCAGGATTCCGATATCCTTCAAGGTGAGCGCGCCGTCGCTCACCACATTGTCCCGCTCGAGCATCCGAAGCTGGTCGAGTGTGAGCATCGGCTTGGGCAACAGTCCGAGCACCGCCGCTTGGATTCGCGCCATGGGGAAGGGCACGGGCACCAGAAGCCGCTTGCGATGGGTTTCCTTGAGCACGAGACGCATGACCGCTTTGAGGGTCATCGCTTCCGGGCCGCCGAGCTCGTAGGTCTTTCCCCCCGTGGCGGCATCGCTCAGCACGCGCCGGGCGGCGTCCGCGACATCGCCGACATAGACGGGCTGAAACGCCATGTGTCCGCCGCCGATCAGCGGCAGTGCCGGCGATAAGCGTGCGAGCCAGGCAAAGCGGTTGAAGAAATCGTCCTCCGGTCCGAACACAATGGACGGACGGAATATCGTGGCGCTGGGGAACGCCCGCCGGACTCGCTCCTCGCCTTGCGCTTTTGTCCGTGCATAGAGGGACGGGGAATCCAGGCTCGCTCCTAAGGCGGAGACGTGCAGCAGCCGCGCGACCCCATGGGCCGCCGCCCGCTGCGCGATGCGCTCGGCGCCCTCCGCGTGCAGGGCGTGAAATTTCTGGCTGCCGCTTTGCGAAAGGATGCCGATGAGGTTGACCGCGGCATGCGCGCCCCGCAGCGCCGCATCGACGGCGCCATCGTCGCGCACATTCGCCTTTAGCAGCTGGATCTGACCGACGCGCCCCATGGGGAGCAGGAAATGGGCGGTGTTGGGTTTTCGCATCACGGCGCGGATGCGCCAGCCATCATTGGCGAGCGCGCGCACGATGTGTCGCCCAAGGAAACCGGAGCCGCCGAATATGGTGACCAAACTGTCGGAGGGGATCGCCGTCATCGTGCCCGGACCGGAAGTGATTTGCGCGCGCGCTGTGCTTAGCCCAAAGCCCCGCTATCGGGTAGAGGAAAGGCTGCGAATTTCCCGCTTCGCGTTGACAGGCCCTAGGGCCGCTCCTAAACATCCCACCCCGCGTGCCCAGATGGCGGAATTGGTAGACGCGCTAGTTTCAGGTACTAGTGCTGCAAGGCGTGGAGGTTCGAGTCCTCTTCTGGGCACCAACCTTCGCCGCGAAACGGCGAAGGTTGAAGCTTTGCGGTTCCTATTGGCAAAGCCACCTTTGCAGCGGCGAAAGACGGCATGAAAATCAGACTGCACCAACATGACCTGCCTGCCGGAGTCGATTTGGGACCGCTGGTCGCTATCGATACCGAAACGCTGGGCTTGAATCCGGGCCGTGACAGGCTCTGCCTGGTGCAGCTTTCCTCCGGCGATGGCAGCGCCCATCTGGTGCAGTTCCGGCGAGATCAATATGCGGCGCCCAATCTGAAGCGGCTGCTCGCCGATCCCAAGGTGCTGAAGCTCTACCATTTCGCGCGGTTCGATCTTGCCACCATGCGCCGCCATCTTGGCGTGATGGGGGCGCCGGTGTACTGCACCCGCACGGCCTCGAAACTCGCGCGCACCTACACCGACAAGCATGGTTTGAAGGATCTGGTGAAGGAGCTCTTGGAGGTCGATCTGTCCAAGCAGCAGCAAAGCTCAGACTGGGGCGCGGAGACTCTGACCGAGCAGCAGCTCGCCTATGCGGCCAATGATGTGGCCTATCTTCATCGTCTGAAGGATGCGCTCGACCAGATGCTGAAGCGCGAAGGGCGTATGGAGCTGGCGCAGGCTTGCTTCGATTTTCTCCCGGCTCGCGCAGAACTCGATCTTGCCGGCTGGGGCGAAGGCGATATCTTCGCCCATTAGAGCCGTATCTTTGTGGCCATTTTTTCATATTCGTCGGCCACATCGCGAAGCAGTTTTCGCTGTTCTTCGTCGTGAACCTCTTCCGCAAGCATGCGCAGTTCCTTTGCGCGGTCGCGATAGGTCAAAGTCCGGTCTGCGTTCTCGGTCATGAGTGACAGCTAGTCCCTTTTTTGCAGCAGAAGCAGGAATCTGAGACCCAGCGTGTCGGAGTCGAAGATCGGGATCGCCTCCAATTGCGCGGCGAGTGCCCGAACCATCTTGAAGCCAAGTCCTCCCCCCTCGATGATGTCGAAATCCTCCGGCAAGCCAACGCCATTGTCGGTGACTTCGATAATGATGCGATCCCGGTCGCGGTGGCACCCGATGTCGATGCGTCCGGCAACGCCCGCCGGATGGGCGTATTTGACGGCATTGGTGACCATTTCGCTCACGATCAGGGCGATCGGAACGATATCCTCGGCCGGTATCACGCAATCGGGGCTGGGCTCACAGGCAAGCTCCACGGGACCGTTCAAAGAAATAAGCGGGCGCATGGCCGAGCACATCTTCTCGAGATGCTCGCCGAGATCGGCAGCAGCCTCTTGGGGCTCCGTCGACAGGACCTTGTGAAGCTCCCCGACGGCGTCGATGCGGTAGGCCATGCCTGTGAGCAGCATGTTTACCTCGTGAGCGCTGTAGCCCGCGGCCTTCTCGGCGGCACGCGCAGCCTGAAGCCGGATGAAGCTCGCTACCAGAGCGAGGTTGTTGGCGATGCGGTGATCGGCTTCTCCCGCCCGATCAAAGCCCTGTTTGTCCGAAGCTTTGGTCACGCCGCCGCCCCTCATGCTCAAAACATTGCTTAGCGCCATGGTTGATCACCGCAATTCTTTCGCTACAAAGTAAACTCCTCAGGCCGGTAAATAGATATGAAATAATGGCACGGCATAAACACCGGACCTGCCCTAACATCTTAGTTTGAGTATTTCGCTTTATTATAACTCTACACAAATAACCCCATGACATACTCTACAGTGCCTTCCGGATAGAGCTCATATGTCGTCTATCGCACCTAATATGATTAATAGGGATGAGCATAAAAAAATATATTTGACGGATTAGGCAAAAAGTTAGTATAAATCGTATCTACAAAGAGACCTTGTGGTGGGGCCAGACCATGACCGAACTCAAACGACCCGAACGGCTGCAGATCATGCTCACCGAAGATGAGCTGAAGGCGCTCGACGATTGGCGTTTCGTCCGGCGCATGCCGAGCAGGGCCGCCGCGATCCGGGAGCTCCTGAAGCGAGGTTTGGCCGCGGAAGGCATCGAAGTTCCGAACTCCAGGGCCAAGTCGCGCGAATATGGTGTGATCGACGGACCCAAGGCGCCGCGGCAGGGCAGGCGCGGCCTAAGTACCTAGAATTTCAGCTTTAGTGCCTTTTCCGGCGCAGCGGACTTGATCGGCCGCATCGGTCTCCGCATAATCGGCGAAACTTGGCATGATTTTCGCGTGGGCGCGGCGCTGCGCTCCGGCGAATGGTCAAAGCCCTTCTTTTTCGCCGGTGAACCGCCAATGCCTGTGCCCAAAGCCAAAGAGATGTCCGCCCAGGCCCATGAGGAGGCCGACCTCAGGGCGGCGCGCCGCGTGCTGCGTTTCGCCGGCGAGGCACTGTCGGCGCTCTCGGAAAACCTGGATGGGGCATTCAGCCGGGCGCTCGATGTCCTGATCGCCGTTCGCGGCCGCGTGGTGGTCAGCGGCATGGGCAAGAGCGGCCATGTCGGCCGCAAGATCGCGGCAACCTTCTCATCCACCGGGACTCCGGCGCAGTTCGTTCACCCGGCCGAAGCCAGCCACGGGGATCTTGGCGCCCTCACCCGGTCCGACGCGCTGATGATGCTCTCCAATTCCGGGGAAACGACGGAACTGTCCGATCTCATCACCCATGCCAAGCGGCACGGTATTCCGCTGATCGGCATCGCCAGCAATGCAGATTCGGCGCTGATCACCGCTTCGGATGCAGCCTTGGTGTTGCCCAAGGCGCAGGAAGCCTGCCCCATGGGCCTCGCCCCCACCACGTCCACGACCCTGATGCTTGCGCTTGGCGATGCCTTGGCGGTGGCGCTGATGGAGCGAAAAGGGTTCTCCGCCGATCAATATCGCGATCTGCATCCGGCGGGTTCCCTCGGTCGTGCGCTGATCCGTGTTTGCGACATCATGCACGGAGGCGAAAGCCTGCCTTTGGTGGCGCCCGATACGATCATGCGCGACGTGCTCATCACGATGACCTCCGGCGGCTTTGGCGTCGCCGGCGTCGTGGACTCTCAAGGTTCGCTCTCCGGGATCATCACCGACGGCGATTTGCGCCGCCACATGGCGCGCGAGCTCGTCGACCGCACGGCGCGCGACGTGATGACGGCTCATCCCAAGACCGTTGCGCCCGGCATGCTTGCCGCTGAAGCGCTCGCCTTCATGAACAACGCGACGCAAAAGGTCACCTGCCTCTTTGTGGTCGATCCGGACGGCGCGCGGCAGAAGCCGGTCGGCATTCTCCACGTTCACGATTGTCTCAGGGCGGGATTGCGCTGATGGCCACCGTGCCAAGCGACAAACCCAAACCCCGCGGCGCAGTGGGGGCGTCCTATCGCGCCCGCGACTGGCGCATTTCGCCCCGTGCCACGCTCCTCAGCGCGCGGCGCTACAGCGTGTTCGTGAAGTTCATGAAGGGAGCGCTGCCGGTGACCGCGCTCGCGCTCGCTGTCGTGGTTCTGGTCTATGTCCTGCAGCCGCGCGAGGCCGGGCGCATGGCCCTGACCTTTGAGCGGATGGGACGGGTGGAAGGCGACCTGGCGATGGTCAAGCCGCGGCTTTCGGGCACCGACGATGACGGGCTTCCCTTCCTTTTGACCGCAGCGAGCGCGGTGCAGGAAGAACGCGGTTCGGACAGGGTTCGTCTCGAAGGCGTGGTGGCCGATATCAGCTTGAAGGACGGCACGGCACTGCACGTGACGGCGGCCAAGGGCGTGGTCGATACGAAACGCCACCTGCTGGATGTGTCGGGCGGCATCCATGTCACATCGCAGGACGGTTATGACGCGCGCACGGAATCGGCCAAGGCTGACCTCAAGGCAGGCACCCTTCATGGAGAAAGCCACATCGAGGCTGAGGGAAAGCTCGGGCGCATTACGGCGGACCGTTTCGCTCTGAACCGGGAGACCCGCCAGCTTCGGTTCTCCGGCAATGTCCAGATGCTGATCTACAACTCCAACAGCGTTCCCATAAGGAAGGCTTTGCCATGATGAAATTCACCATTTCCGTCCTGGTGGCATCGCTTGTTGCGGTCACCTCGGCCCAATCGGCGCCGGCTCCTGCGGCGCAGCGAGATCGCAATCTGGGACTCGATTCCGACCAGCCCATTGCGGTGAACGCCGACAGTTTTCTCGCCGACCTCAATGGCGAGACCGGCACCTATACCGGCAACGTGATCGTCACCCAGGGACGCGTGAGACTGCATGCCGATCAGGTCAAGGTGACGGCGCCGGGGGGCCGTGCGTCGCGGATGGAAGCGCAGGGTCATGTGATCGTGGATTCGCCCTCGGGCCAGGCCGTCGGCGATAACGGAATCTATGAAGTGGGGCAGCAGGTGCTGCGTTTGAACGGCAATGTCGTGCTGACCAAGGAAGCGAATGTCATGCGGGGCAACGCGCTGGAGATTTCCATGGCCACCGGCTTGGCGCGGCTAACCTCCGGGGGCGCTCCGGCACAGCCCGGCCAGCCTCCCGGACGCGTACAGGGTCTCTTCGTGCCCGCTCAAAGAGCAGGTTCCACGCCGGCTCCCGCAGGTCGTTAATCGTTCTAAAGCTTAGAATTTCACCCAATCTTAAAGCCAACATAGCAAAACTCGGGCCAATGAAAGACAACATGAAAAAAATCGATTTGCGAGACGGCGCCGAGCGGCCGATGCCCAGGCTCGTCGAGGGCTTCCAAGGCCTCGGCGTCACCCGCATCGGCAAGAGCTTCAAGAAACGCCCGGTCGTGCGCGGGATCAGCCTGACCTTGAAGCGCGGCGAGGTCGTCGGACTTCTGGGGCCGAACGGCGCCGGCAAGACCACGATCTTCTATCTCATCACAGGCTTGATCCATGCCGATTACGGCACCATCACGCTGGACGGGCACGACATCACGCGCCTTCCGATGTATCGCCGCGCGCGGCTGGGCATCGGTTATCTGCCGCAGGAAGCCTCGATTTTCCGCGGTCTGACGGCGGAAGAGAACATCCGCGCCGCGGCGGAGCTGGTCGAGCCGGACGCCGCCCATTGCGCGACCTTGGTGGATAGTCTGCTCGCGGAATTTTCCATCACCCATGTCGCACACACCCCGGCGATCACGCTGTCGGGCGGCGAGAGGCGGCGGGTCGAGATCGCGCGCGCTCTCGCGACCCATCCTGCCTATATCCTTTTGGACGAGCCGTTCGCCGGGATCGATCCCATCGCGATCAACGATATTCGCGAGCTTGTGCGCCATCTGAAAGATCGCGGGATCGGCGTTCTGATCACCGATCACAATGTCCGCGAAGCGCTCGACATCATCGACCGCGCTTACATTATCCACGAAGGCCAGGTGCTCATGGAGGGCACGCCGGCCGACATCGTGGGCGACCAAGACGTCCGCCGGGTTTATCTCGGCGAGCGCTTCTCGCTGTAGCGGCGCCGCCGGGGGCGAGTTTATGGCGCTGACACAACGCCTCGAGCTGAAACAGGGCCAAGCCCTGGTGATGACGCCGCAATTGCAGCAGGCGATCAAGCTGCTGCAGCTCTCCAATCTTGAGCTCGCGGAATATGTCGAAACCGAGCTCGAGAAAAACCCGTTGCTGGAGCGCGAAGATCTCGAGGCGGGCGAAGCCGAAACCGGACCGCGAGACGCCGACGGCGCCAACGAAGCGATCGACTCCGCACCGCTCGACAAAACGCTTGCGACCGAAGATTTCGGCACCGCCGCCGATCTCGATGTCGGACATGATGATCTCTACACGGATGAAACCCGGGCCGAACGCCAGGTGACGACGGCGTCCGATCAGCCGCTGACCGACTGGTCGAAGACGGGACCGGGAGGGCGCGCCGACGGCGATGAAGATTTCGAAGGCACGCTCACTGCCGAAACGACGCTGAAAGGTCATTTGGAATCCCAGCTGGGTATCGCCGCGCTGGCACCCCATCAACGCTTCATCGCCGAAGTGTTGATCGAATCCGTTGATGAAGCCGGTTATCTGCGCGCGGATCTCGCCGAGGTGGCGGAACGTCTTGGAACGACGCGGGAGGATTGTGAATCCACTCTTGCTGTGCTGCAGGGCTTCGATCCTGCCGGCGTGATGGCGCGCGATCTCACCGAATGCCTGGCGCTGCAACTGAAGGAGCGTGATCGCCTGGACCCCGCGATGCAGGTCCTGCTGACTCGCCTCGATCTGGTGGCCAAACGCGACCTTGCCGCGCTGTCGACGCTCTGCGAGCTGGAGATTTCCGACATCAGCGATATGATCGCCGAAATCCGAGCTTTGAATCCGAAGCCGGGATTGGCTTTCGGCGCCGAACCCGTGCGCCCTGTCGTGCCGGACGTTTATGTTCGCGAGAGCGCGGACGGCAGTTGGCATGTGGAACTGAATTCGGACACGCTGCCTCGAGTGCTGGTGAATTCGCGCTATTACGCGGAAGTGAACAAGTCGGCGCGTTCGAAAGACGACAAGAACTATCTTACCGAATGCTTGAACGGCGCCAATTGGCTGGTGAAGAGCCTCGACCAGAGAGCCCGGACCATCGTCAAGGTTGCGAGCGAAATCGTGCGCCAGCAGGACGCGTTCCTGACCCATGGCGTGCGCCATCTGCGACCCTTGAATTTGCGGCTGATCGCCGATGCCATCAGCATGCACGAATCCACGGTTTCGCGCGTGACCTCCAACAAATACATGGCCACACCGCGCGGTTTGTTCGAGTTGAAATATTTTTTCACGTCGGCCATCCAAGCGGTCAATGGCGGCGAGGCGCATTCCGCCGAATCGGTGAGAGACCGGATACGCGAGCTGATCGAAAACGAGCGAGACGACGTCTTGTCCGATGATCGGATCGTTACCATGTTAAGTGCCGATGGCATCGACATCGCACGCCGGACGGTCGCAAAATATCGTGAAGCGCTGCGCATACCCTCTTCCGTTGAAAGGCGCCGTTTGCGCCAAGTGGAAGTCTCTGACGCCGCGCAGTGACGGCAGGTTGACAGTGATGGGGTCGCGACCTATGGTCCGCGCCTTTTTCGGACTCACAGGCTCCGCGGGCGCGTTATGAGCGGGGAGGTCCGAAGCAAATGATGCACATTCGCATTACGGGAAAACAGATCGTGATCGGCGAAGCGTTGCCGTACCACGTACGTCAAAGGGTCTCGACGGCGATAGAAAAACATTTTGATCGCGATGCCGAGACGAATGTGACATTCACGAAGGAACGAACGGGCTTTCGGGCGGACTGTACGGTGCACTTGAGTTCGGGAAAAACGATTCAGGCGCATGGCATTGGCCTCGACGCGCAAAAGGCATTCGACATCGCAACCGATCATCTGGAAACCCAGCTACGCCGTTATACCAAGCGGCTCAAGAACCATCATGACCGCGGCGGGCAACATCCGCCCGATCCGGCTTAACAACACGGGACATCATGGAAATCGCCGATTTGCTTTCGCCCGACGCGGTCGTTTCGCATTTGAAGGCCGCGAGCAAGAAGCAGGTGCTGCAGGAGATGGCCCATAAGGCCGCCGGCCTCACCGGCCTCTCCGAGCGGCGCATCTACGACACTCTCACGGAGCGCGAGAAGCTGGGCTCCACCGGGATGGGACAGGGCATCGCCATTCCGCACGGCCGCGTTGCCGGGGTGGAGAAGATGACCGGGCTTTTCGCCCAACTCGATCACCCCGTCGATTTCGACTCGATGGACGATCAGCCCGTGGACCTCGTGTTCCTGCTGCTGGCGCCGGAAGGCGCGGGCGCCGATCATCTCAAGGCGCTCGCACGCGTCTCTCGGCTGCTGCGCAATCAGGCGGTCTGCGAAAAACTGCGCGCCGCGCCGCATAGCTCGACGCTGTACGCGCTTCTCACCGAGCCGTCAGCCGCTCAGGCCGCGTGAGTCTTCACGACTCGCTTGTCCCCAACGATCATGCGCCCGCAGCCGATGGAGATGCGGGCCGGCTGCTTCTCGTCGCTATGGGCATCGGACGCTTCTTCTACACGCCGCTGCTTCCTCTCATGCAGCGCGAAGTCGGCTTCGGTCCCGACACCGCGGGGCTGATCGCGTCGGTCAATTTTGTCGGCTATCTGCTTGGGACTCTCGCAGCGGTTCTCGTGCCCAAGGGACGCGCGCGGCTCGTCGTATTTCGCGCGGCTCTCATCGCCAGCATCGCCACCACATTCGCGACCGGCCTGACGGAATCGGTTCCGGTATGGTTAATGCTGCGTGGCTTTGCCGGTGTTGCTAGTGCATTCGTGTTTCTATTTGCGGCCGCCATGGTGGCGGAAGCGCTCGCCGAAGCGGGAGAGAATGCGCGCGTCGGTTGGTTGTTCGGCGGCGTCGGATTGGGGATCGCGATATCGGGGCTTGTGGTGCGCTTGGCTGGCGGCCTGCTCGACTGGTCGGAGCTTTGGATGGCGGCAGGTCTGCTCGCCTTGCTGCCGCTACCCTTCATCCTCCGCTCGGTGAAGGACACCCATCTCCGGCCGAAGCGCGAGCACACACGAGTCGGACGTTCGCCGCGGCCACTGCCGCTTTGGGCTCTGTTCTTGAACTATTCCTGCGAGGGCTTCGGCTATGCCATCGTCGCCACCTTCATCGTGGCGATCGTGAAAGCAAGGCCGGGGATGGAAGCGGTCGGCGATTGGGTGTGGGTCCTGGTCGGATTGACCGGCCTGCCCAGTTGCATCTTCTGGTCGTGGGTTGCCGGGCGCATCGGCTTTTCCGCGGCCCTCGGGCTCGCTTATGTCACCCAGTTCGTGGGCATCCTGCTGCCCGCGGCAAGCGGCGCGGCCTGGGCGGCGCTGCTCTCTGCTATCTTCTTCGGTGGCACCTTTATGGCCATCACGGCCCTCATCCTTGCCGTCGGGCGTCAGGGCGCCAAAGGGCAGGGTTTTGCGGTGCTTACGGCGGGGTTCGGGCTGGGTCAGATAGCCGGGCCGCTGGCGGCGGGCTATCTCATGGCAAGGCGGGCGAACTTCAACGATGCGCTGTTCGTGTCTGCCGGCGTGATCCTGATCGGCCTCATCTTCCTCGCGCTTGCGGTTATGCAAGCGCGAGCAGGCGAAACACGGTTAATGGACGCTTAACGGTACGAAATTGTTCTGCACCGCCGCGCTATAAGCCGAAGCCCAATTGTCCGTGATGCCTAGGGTTGTCCCATCGGCCGCGTGCAGCGCATAGAGCTTCACGTTCTGCGGCAACCGGATCTCCGAAGGGACCACAAGGCCCATGGCCTTGGCTTCGTCCAGACCGATCGACTTGATGTAGGCCAGTCTTGCACCTTCGAAAACAGGCCCGTCCATTTCCTCAATTTCCGGGGATTCGTCGTCTTCGAAGACTTCTTGTTCTTCTTTTCTCATTTTAGCCTCCTATTCAATTACCATTACTAGCATCGGACGGGTGAACCTCTGCTGAACGAATGGGTATCGTCCGTACAACGCTTTCCTGGCGTAGACGCTCCAATTCGATCGTCAGAAGCCCATGGCGAAGTTCGGCCGCCAGAACCTCGATGCCCTCGGCAAGAACAAAGCTGCGCTGGAACTGTCGGCTGGCAATGCCCTGATGGAGGAAGGTCTTATCCTCCGGGTCGGTCACGCGCCCGCGGATGACAAGCTGGTTGTCTTCCACGTTCACGCTGAGGTCTTCGGCCTTGAATCCGGCAACGGCCAGAGTGATTTTCAGCCTGTCCTCGTCGGTATGTTCGATATTGTAGGGCGGATAAGAGTCTGCCTTGGCGGTTCTCTCCAGCAGTCTCTCAATGTGCTCGAATCCCAGCAGAAATGGGCTGTTGAACAGCGTGCGATTCATGCCCAAAGCCCTCCTTTCAGCGGCTTTGCCGGTCCCCTCGCGGGCGACCTTGCTTATGAAACGGCCCTAAAGAGGCACCGTTTCCAAAGGAAATGTAGGAAGTTGCGGGAACCAAACAAGATGTGGGACGGCGCATGAGCGAAGCCTTTGTTTTGTTGGACGATGTCCGCCCGGGACGGGAGGCTTCGATTCTCTTCAGCGGGCTTGCCGGCACGATCCTGGCCCACCAGGCGGCGGACGTTTCCCTGGCTTTGGAAGCCCTGTCGGCCGCCGGAGAAAATGGCTTTTTCGCGGCAGGCTCTTTCGCCGCGCGGATCGATCCGCGCCACGACCCTCGTTTCGGAGCACGCCTCAATTCGAGAACAGACGCATGCCGGTTCGCAGCAGCATATAAACAGCAGCACTGAACACCACACCTGCGAAGACATAGTTCAGAACGCGTTTCTCGGCGGCCAGCCGAACCGCCATTTTCATTCCGAATATGCCGCCGATTGCGCCGCCGACAACAAATTCCGCCGCGATTTGCCAGGCGACAAATCCGGAGAGCGCATAATTCACCGCGGTCGTCAGCCCGAATATGCCGACGGAAAAGAGCGAGGAACCCACCGCGTTCAGAATGGGCATACCGCTGCCGAGCATGATTCCCGGCACGATCAGAAATCCTCCACCAATGCCGAAAAATCCCGAAATCAGCCCCGCGGCGAGCCCGAGGCTTACCAGGCGGAAGGCGATTCGCCGCGTCACGCGCAGGCACGGTTCTCCGCTTGTCAAACGCGGACGGAGCATGAGGATGCCGGCCGCGATCATGACCAGCGCAAAGAAGAAGAGGAGGTTCTCCCCGGGCACGAGCTTCCCCAATGTCGAGCCGATCCCGGCGCCGAGCGCGCCTGCCGAGCCGAACAATATTGCGCAAGGCCAGTGAACGGTGCCGGCACGCCAATGGCTGAAGAGATTGACGAAGGCGTTGAGCGAGACGGCGAATGCGCTGGTTCCGATCGCTATATGCGCATCCTCGATGCCGACCACATAAAGCAATAGCGGCACGGCAAGAATCGATCCGCCGCCGCCGATGATCCCGAGAGAAAAACCGACCCCGGCACCGGACAGGAGCGCCAAGACCGCCTGCAGCAAAATCAACGCGCGGTCCCAGACGTCGCCGTCTGTGCGTCCAATATGGGCTGGAACGGTCCGAGCCGATGCTGCTCCAGCGGAAATTTGTCGGTGAAAGGCGGGAACGGCGCGTCGATGGGCTTGCGAGCGCGGGTAGGATAATCCGTATCGAGATGATCGCGATGCGGGCGCTCCTGTGTATTGATATAGGCCGCGACGTCCCAGGCATCTTCAACCGAAAGCGCCGGCGCGTCGTAATGCGTGCCGAACGGCATATTCGCGCGCACGAAGCTCGCAGACGCGATCAGCCGGTGCATCCCCGCGCCGTCATTGAAGCTGTCCGGTCCCCACAGCGGCGGATAGAGATAGCCTTTGGCGTCGCCCTTCACGCCGTTGCGCTTGCCCTGACCATCTCCCTGATGGCAGGCGGCGCAGTTCGCTTGATAGACGCCCACGCCGCGTTTCGGGTCGGCCGCGCGCGACAACAGCGTAAGGGTAGGGGAGCCTCGTCCTTCCGCCGATTTTCCCACCGGCACGCCCGTACTGAGAAATTGGATATAGGCGAGGAGCGCCTTCATCTCCTTGCCGCCGAGCGGAAGCACGCGCCCATTCATGCTGCGCTCCATGCAGCCCTCGATGCGTTCTTCCAGCGTGCGCACCTCGTCTTCGCGCGCGATATAAAGCGGAAAGAGGCCGTAGACGCCGATCATCGGAATCGCAAAGCGCTGCGTGCCGCCCTGCAGATGACAGCTCTGGCAGGACAAATTGTTTCCGGAATAGCGCATCGACGCATCGCGCACCTCCGGCCCGATCACGCTGTAGGTCTCGTTGAAGAGTTTGCGCCCGTACAGCACCGTTTCTTTGAACGCCCCCGCGGGCAGCGCCTCTGCGTTGGGCTGCGGCCAGGCTTCACCCGTTTGGCCGAACGCCAATGGTGCGGCCAGCAGCGCCAGCCCAAGCACCAGCCAAATTCCGCGTCGCTGTCTCATGCGCCCTCCCCGAAGCATGGGCACAATAGGGCGAAGCTTGTGTAATTTCCACTTGAGGCTTGTAGATCAGACCCGCGCCTTTTACCCTACCCTCAACGTTCCCAGGGAGAGCACCATGTTCAAGGGTTTCCGCGCTGCCATCGCCATCGCCGTTCTTCTGGTTCCGGCATTCCTCTTGGGGATGCACACGGTCCAATCGCAAAATACGCCGAAGCTGCACCGCATGGTGATTCAGGTTTCCCGCGAAGACACCGAAGGCATGAATCTGGCGCTCGGTAATGCGGTCAACGCCAAGAAACTCTATGACAGCAGAGGCGAACAGTTTCAGGTCGAGATCGTGGCCTATGGTCCGGGCATCACCATGTTCCGCGCCGACAAATCGCCGGTGAAGGACCGCCTCGCCGAAGTCAAAAAGGAAATCCCCGGCATCGTCTACAGCATGTGCGGCAATGCCAAGGCGGCGGCGGAAAAGCGCGAAGGCCACGAGGTGGTTCCGATCGAAGGCGTCGGCGTGGTTCCGGCCGGCGTCGTGCGGGTGGCCGAGCTCGAAGAGCAGGGCTGGACCTACATCCGTCCCTGATCGTCGCGACCATGAAGCCCATATCCCGGCGGAGCTTTGCGATTGGCGTCAGCGCCGCGGCGGCTGCGAGCATGGTTTCGACGCGCCGCGGGCGCGCTGCTGCGCCGATCGAGATGCGGCAATTCCACAATCAGACTGCCGGGACGCCGCTGGACAAACGGCTGAACGAGATGTGGGCGGCAATCGAGAAGGAGACCGCCGGCAAGGTCCGGGTCAAAACCTTTCCCGGCAACGACAATATCCCGGGCGGCGATCCCCAAGCGCGCGATATGCTCATCTCGGGCGAGCTGGAGTTCTACACGCTGATGGGCGGCATCCTCGGCGAGGTCGTGCCCATCGCCGATATTCAGGGAATGCCATTTGCGTTCCGCGACAATCCGCAGGTCTATGCCGCCTTGGACGGTGATCTCGGCGATCTGCTGCGTCAGGAAGCCGAGACAAAGGGCATCTACGCGCTTCCCAAAGCCTGTTTCGAAAACGGCTTTCGCCACATCACCACATCAACGCATCCGGTGCGCACCATCGCCGATTTGAATGGCATGAAGATCAGGGTGCCGGCGAGCCAGATGTTCGCCGATTGCTTCAAATCGCTCGGCGCCGAGCCGGTCTCCATCAACACCAACAGACTCTACGATGCGTTGAAGAGCGGCATGGTCGAGGGTCAGGAAAATCCGCTCGCCATTGTCGATGGGTTCAAGCTGTACGAAGTGCAGCATTATGTGAGCCTCACCTCGCATATGTGGTCGGGCTACAATCTTCTCGCCAATCTCGCGACCTGGCGCAAATTGCCGGCGGACGTGCAAGCCGCGATTCAACGCAACGCCGTCAAATATGTGAAGCTGCAACGCGCCGACAATGTCGCGCTCAACGCCTCGCTCGAGGACGCCTTGAAGAAGCGCGGCATGATCTTCACCACCACCGACACCAGCGGTTTCCGCCCACCGCTCGCGGATTTCTACCGGCGCTGGAAAGATCATTTCGGCGCCAAGGCTTGGGCGATGCTCGAAGCCCATGTCGGCAAATTGGGCTAACGTCCATTCCGCAAAAACGCGGCTAGAACGTCGCGCGCGGAACGCGCGAGGTTTCCGTGCGTTTCACGAGGGCTCCGCCCGCCCGTCCTAATTGAAGGAGTCCCCCCCATGGCTGACGTGCATCCGGGTTCCACCGTGCTCTGGCCGGAATCCATCAAAAACCATTGGAAGCTCTTCCTCGTCGAAGGAATCGTGCTTGTCCTGCTTGGGATGGGAGCCATCCTGGTTCCCATTATCGCCAGCTTGGCCGTATCCATATTTCTCGGCTGGCTGTTCCTCATCGGCGGCATTGTCGGCGCGGTGACGACCTTGATGGGTCGGCACGCCCCGGGGTTCTGGTGGTCGCTCATCTCCGCGATCATCACCATCGTGGCCGGGCTGTACCTGGTTGGCTGGCCGTTCACCGGGGCGGTGTCGCTCACCATCGTGCTGGCGGCCTATCTGGTGGTGGAGGGTATTACGTCCATGCTTTTCGCCTATGAGCACCGCCGCCAGCTGACCGCCCGCTGGGGCTGGCTATTCCTAAACGGCGTCATCGATCTGTTCTTGGCCGTCATCATCATTTGGCTACTGCCTTTCGCGGCGGTATGGGCCCTCGGCCTGATCATCGGCATCGACTTCATCTTCGGCGGCGCGTCCCTTATCGGCATGGCTCTCGCCGCGCGGGAGGCTTAAGCGGCAACACGTTCGAAGGGCATCAGCTCGGCGATCCCCTTGCGTGCACGGTGCACGCCATGGGCTGCGGCTTCCGCGCTGATGCCCTGGCCTTCCACGTGAAGGAAGGTCACGTCCGTCAAGCCGAGGAATCCGAGCATCGCGCGCAAATAAGGCTCCTGAAAATCCATCGCCTTGCCCGGGCCTTCGCTATAGAGGCCGCCGCGGCTCGCAATGACGAACACCTTCTTACCCTTCAACTGTCCTTCCGGCCCGGATGCGGTGTAGCGGAAGGTGCGGCCGGCGCGCGCGATATGGTCGATCCACGCCTTCAGCGGCGATGAAATCGTGAAATTGTACATCGGCGCGGCGATGATGATCGTATCGGCCGCCTCCACCTCGGCGATGAGCTGATCCGCGAGGGCGACCCTCTGCTGCTGGCCTTTCGTGCGCGCCTCTGCAGGAGACATCAGCGCCTGCATCGCTTCGCCGCTGAGATGGGGGATGGCATTGGTGTCGCGCATGGTCACGCCTGCGCCGGGGCGGGCGCCGAGCCACGCGTTCAGGAAATCGAGCGCGACCTCGCGCGATTTGGATTTTTCGCCGTTGAGGCTGGAGGTGACGAAAAGGACGTTGCCCATGGTTTCCACTCGCTTGTTGTTCCGCGAGAGATGACATGGTGCTTGGGGCGGGCGGGAATAATCCCATATAATCCCACTGGGCTATTCGATGGGATCAAACAATGCGCGGGACGCACTTTGCCGAGCTTTCCGGCTTCGTCGCCGTCGCCGAGCAGAAGAGCTTCACGCGCGCGGCGAAACTGCTTGGCATCTCCACGGCCACGCTCAGCCAATCGATCAGCAGTCTGGAGAAACGGCTGAATGTGCGTCTTCTCAATCGCACCACCCGCAGCGTTGGGCTGACCGCCGTGGGCGAACGTTTGCTTGGCCGGCTGAAACCCGTGCTCCACGACTACGAGACCGCGCTCGAATCGGTCAATGAGTTCCGCGATGTGCCGTGCGGCGTCTTGCGCCTGACCGTGCCCCCGCCGGCGGCAGACTCCTTGCTCGCGCCGGTTCTGGCGCGTTTTCTGGAGACCTATCCCGACATCCGCGTCGAGATTTCCGCGGACCTGGCGCTGCGCGACATCGTCGCCGAGCGTTTCGACGCCGGCATCCGCTTCGGCCAACGTGTCGAACGCGACATGGTTGCGGTGCGCATCAGCGAAGACATGCGCCAGCTTGTCGTCGCATCGCCCGCTTATCTTGCGCGCCACGCTGCGCCGGAAAAGCCGCAGGATCTGCGCGCGCACAATTGCATCCGGCTGAGCTTCCCGAGCGGGGCGATTTTTCCCTGGGCGTTTCAAAAAAAGGGCAAGCGCATGGAAGTCGCCGTCGAAGGCTCGGCCATTCTCGATGATCCGGTACTTGCCATGCGCCTCGCGGCCGAGGGGATCGGCGTCCTGTACTTGCTCGAGTCTTACCTCGCCCCGCATCTCGCCGCAGGCAAGCTCGTGCCGATTCTGGAAGACTGGATGCCCCCGCCGGATGCCTATTATCTCTATTATCCCAGCCGCCGTCAGAATCCGGCTGCGCTGCAAGTGCTGATCGACTTCTTCAAAACGAATCTGAAAAACAGCGACTCCCGCGCCGACCGTCGTCCCCCGCGCTGATCAACGCCATGCTTCGCCCCTCCCCTTGAGGGAGGGGCAGAATCTTCTGAGCGCAGCGAAGAAGGTTCGGGGAGCGGTGACGCGCAAAACGAAACCGGCGCCCGCAGAGCGGACACCGGTTCCTCATTCAACGATTGTGCTTGTCACTACCGCGGCAGGTGACCCATGCGGCCGCTCTGGTAGTCGGCGATTGCCTTGCGGATCTCCGCTTCGTTGTTCATCACGAACGGCCCATAACCGAACACCGGTTCGTCGATCGGCTCGCCGGAAAGGATCAGCAGAGTCGCATCGCTATCGGCGTCCACGCGCACGCTTTCGCCTTTGCGGTCGAGCAGGACAAGCTGCGCATCCTCGGCCTTCGTTCCGCCATTGACTCGCACTTTGCCCTTGAGCACGAAGATCGAAGCGTTCTGCCCCGGCGGAATCGTCAGCAGCGCTCCGTGCCCGGCTTTAAGCCGCACATCCCAGAGATCGATCGGCGTGAAGGTATCGGCCGGTCCCTTGGCGCCGGCATAATCGCCCGCGATCACGCGCACCGTGCCCGCATCGTCGGGAAGCGTCACTTCGGGAATCTGCCCCGCCGTCAGGGTCTGATATTTGGGCGCCGTCATCTTCAGCTTTGCCGGAAGATTGACCCAAAGCTGGATCGCTTCGAACGGCCCGCCGCTCTTGGTGTATTCCCAGGAGTGCATTTCCTCATGCACCAAGCCCGATCCCGCCGTCATCCATTGCACCTCGCCCGGGCCGATTTTGCCGCCGCCGCCGCTGGAATCGCGGTGCTCCACTTCGCCGCTATACAGGATGGTGACGGTCTCGAAGCCGCGATGGGGATGTTCGCCGACACCGCGCCGCTTGTCGGCCGGGCGGAACTGGAATGGGCCGGCATAATCCAGCAACAGGAATGGGCTCACCGCCTCGGCATTGTCGTAGCCAAAGACAGTGCGGACGGGAAAACCGTCGCCCACCCAATGTCCGCCCGGTGCCGCCCGCACCGCGGCGACCTGCTTCAGCTCGGGCATGGTCTCGATTCCGCCCATGCTGTGTTTTGTCATGACCTGCGATTGCGCCATTGCGGCTGCTCCATATTTCGGTTGTTGGCGACTATATCGTGCCGGCCAGCGCTAGCGAAAAGCCCACGATCGCCGAATAGACTGTGTGGCCGGCTCGAACAATAGCGCGGTATCGTGACCGCAATCCACGTTGTCAGCGCGCCCGCAACAAGGCAAAATGGGGGTCAGATGCTGGAGCTGGCATCGCAATCGGAGGGAAAAGGACCATGAAGATTCAAATCGCGCTGACGGCGGCCGTAGCGGCCACCGCATTGGCAGGTTCCGCTATGGCTGCGGCGTCGTTGAACGATGTCGTGCAAAAGGGACCGGCAGCCTCAAAAGTGATGGAAAAGAACCAGATCAATTTCGCCACCGCCAAGGCCATCGGTGACCATTGTTTGAATGAAGCGGCCGCCAAAGGCATGGGCGTCAGCGTCGTGATCATCGATCAGTTCGGCGTCATCTCCTATTATGTTCGGGGCGACGGTCAGGGCAAGACGAACACCGAATCCGCGCTGTGGAAGGCCAAGACCACGCTCAACACCCGCGCGGCCAGCAAAGCGCAGATGAACGCGGTACGCTCCGGCACGACCTCGGAATCGCGCGTGATCTGGCAGGGCAATTTCGCCAATGCCGGCGGCCTTCCCATCGTTGTCGACGGCCAGTTCCTCGGCGCCATCGGCGTCGGCGGAATGGCGGCCATGCCTGGCGTGTGGAGCGACGAGATCTGCGGCTACAACGCATTGACCGCCGTCCTCGGCCCGCAGCCCAAGCTGCTCCCCGACCTGCCCAATCCCTATGTCGTGACGAATGCTGGCGGCGCCGGCGCTCGTCCGCCAAGTGCGCCTAACAACTAAGCGGGTATTTCTTCCGCTTTGCGAGAGGCCTCGCGCGTCAAGCGCGGGGCCTTTTTCGTTAACGTGTCACTCGACCTCCCCCCAACGTGGGGAGGTCGGGAAGCGGAGCGTGACCGCGCGACGCGAACCGGGTGGGGGGATTTCTTCCTGATATTCAAACTGCCGCGCGCCCGCGTAACCGCTCTGTCATCCCCGGCGAGCCGACATGCTCACCACCGATAGGTCAGCACCACGCCTGCCGCGTAAATCAGGCGTGCGCCCCCTAAATAGTTCTGCGTATAACCCTGCGCTCCAACGTCAAGGGTGAGCCCCTTTGCGAGCTCGAATTTTGCCGCCGCGGTAGATCGCGTCGGGTCGTCCGGATCCAATCCAAATTTGGCAGGCCCAGGCAGCCTGCAGAGGCCTTGGTCCCATTTGCATCCCGTTGCCGTTTCTAGAGCTTCGAATGCGCTTTGAGCAGGCGGCGTGAGCCGAAAAATGCCGCGCGCTCCGAATATCGTGAACGGCGTTTCCTGACTATCGATGTAGGCGAAAGATTGAGCCGGTACCTCGCCCAATTTCGACAGGTGCAACGCGCAGCGTGCTTTCTCCGCATCCGGTACGGTGTCGTAGTTCACGAAATTGCAGGAGAAATGCGCACCGAGCGCGGAGAACACGCGCGCGTCGAGGCCTGCCGGCTGTGTAAGCGGCGGCAGCGTGATCGTCGGGAGCGTGAGCCGCCGCAAAATAACAGGTCGCGGCGGTGCGACTGAGCTTGCGGTTTCGTCAATCAGCCGTGCCATGGGCAAGGCGGCCGCTGGGGCGGGCGAAGGCACCAGCTTGGGAAGACTCGCGGGCACCGACTCGGGCGGCAAGATGATCCAGGTCGTGACGGTATTCTGTCGCTCGTCGGCGCGCTGTTCGAACAGAGCGCGGACGCCGAGCAACGCGCGAATGACAAGGACGTGCAAGAGCACCACAGCGAGTGCCGCAGCGACTCTGCGCAAGCGGCCCTGTTGTGTTGCCGTCACCGAACATCCGCAAGCACACGCACAGTCAAGCTAGCACATATGCTAACGGCGAAAATCAGGGACCATGTCCGGCGTCATGCCGCCCGGCATTAACTCCATGTCATCCCCGGCGAGCCGTGGCGATAGCCGCGGTGAGGGAAGGGGACCCATCCGACAGGTGGTTTCCCTTCCCCTCGCGGCGTTCCGCCACTCGGCCGGGAATGACAATTTTATGGGTTACTTGATTTCCACTCACTCCGGGCTGGTGCGGCTCTTGCGTAGCTCCGCCAACGCGACGCGAAGATGTCCGCCGCTGCGCTCCAGCAGCGCCTTCGCCTCTTCGGGCCGGCAGCCATAGAGCAGCAGCACCGCCACCTTCACGCTGCCATCGGCGCGGATAAGCGCATCGCGCACATCCTTGCCGCTGCGTCCGGTCAAATGGGTGAGCATGTTCTCGCTGCGTTGGGTGAGCTTCTTGTTGGTCGCCTGCACGTCGACCATCAGGCCCTCATAGACGTGCCCAAGCCGGATCATCACCAGCGACGACAACAGATTAAGCGTGATGCGCTGCGCGGTGCCCGCTTTCATGCGGGTCGATCCGGCGATCGGCTCCACGCCGGTGTCCAGGAAAATCGGACAATCGGATTCCGCCAGCAACGGCGTGTCGCGATTGTTGGCGATGCCGACGGTCAGAGCACCCGCATTCCTCGCGCCCCGCACGCAGGCGAGCGTGAACGGCGTCGTGCCGCTGGCCGCTGCCGCGAGCAACACATCATTGGGGGCGAGTTTGTGCGCCACGATCAAAGCGAGCGCTTGCTCGCTCTGATCTTCCGCGCCCTCGACGGCGTGAATCAGCGCTTCATTGCCGCCGGCGATCAGCAACAGCAGGCGTTCCGACGGCCAGCTGAACGTCGGCATCAGCTCCGCGCCGTCCTGCACCGCGAGCCGCCCCGAAGTCCCCGCACCCGCATAGATCAGCCGGCCGCCGTCGATCAGGCGCACTTCCATCGCGTGGGCCGCTTCTTCGATGGCGCCGCGCGCCGCGCGCACGGCGGCGACGGCGGCGAACTGGCCCTCGATCATCGCGTCCAGGACGTCGGACGATTCCCACAGATCGATAGCGGAATAGCGCGGGCTGGGACGTTCGGTTTCGATGGCAGCACCTGGTACATAAAGAGAACGGTCGGGAAGCGATTCGGGTATTTTCGCGTTGATCCAGGGAACATAGTGCAACAGCGCGCGGTGGGAAGTCCCATCCGCGGCCAAGGCGAAAATGGCGACCAAACCAGCCTCCCATATGGCGGCGGAAATTCAGGAAGCGCCGGACGCCGTCGCGCGGCAGGAAGCAAAGCTCGCCGGACCTATGCGCGAGCTGGTCCGGCGCCTCAAGGCGAAGCCGCCGCACATCGTCGTGACGGTGGCGCGCGGCAGCTCGGCCCATGCCGGGGCCTTCGCCAAACACGCGATCGAGCGCCATCTCGGCATTCCGGTGGCGGCCGCGGCGCCCAGCATCGTCACGGCCTACCACCGCGATCTGAAGCTGAAGGATCAGCTGCTATTGGCGATCTCGCAATCGGGCCGCAGCGACGACCTCATCGAACAGACAAAATCGGCCAAGCGCGCAGGTGCGCTGACGGTCGCCCTCGTCAACGCCACCGACAGCCCGCTCGCGGCCGAGAGCGACATCGTGCTCCCCATCGGCGCCGGACTCGAACAGAGCATCGCCGCGACCAAGAGCGTCATCGCCACCCTTGCCGCGTTGCTGCGGCTGACCGCCGAATGGGCGGAGAATGACGAACTCGCCGCCGCGATCTCGCGGCTGCCTCAACGCCTGAAGGCGGCGGCGGACCTCGACTGGAGCGCCTGTTTCGGAGCCTTCAGCGAGGCATCGAGCCTGATGGTCATCGGGCGCGGATCGACGCTCGCCATCGCGCGCGAGGCGGCGCTGAAGCTGAAGGAAACCTGCAACATCCACGCGGAAGGCTATAGCGGCGCGGAATTCCAGCACGGGCCGATGGCGCTGGTCTCGACCCATTATCCCATCCTGATGTTCATCCCGACCGATGAAGCGGCCGACGCGCTTGTCGCGCTTGCGGCGGATTTGCGACGCAAGCATGCGGCCCTGTTCAGCGTGGAACCGGGCGCCGGCGAGGGACGCTTGCCCTCGCTCCCGCCGGATCAGGCGGAAACCGATGCCGTCTGCCAGATACAAAGCTTCTATGCGGCGGCCGTCCGTTTGGCGAAACTGCGCGGGATGGACGCGGACAGACCGCGTCACCTTCAAAAGGTCACGCGCACGCGATGACGGAACAACGATACGCAGTCGCCGCGGCGGCAATCTTCGACGGCGCGCTCGCGCGCGACAATTGCGCGGTGATCGTCCAAGACGGACACATCGTGAGCCTCGGGCGTCGTCGCGATGTGCCCTCCGGCATTCCCCTCCACGAACTCCCCGATGGCGCATGGCTCGCGCCCGGATTTATCGACGTGCAGGTGAACGGGGGCGGCGATGTCCTCTTCAACAATGAGCCGACGCCGAACGGGGTTGCCGCGATCGCCGCCGCGCATCGGCGCTTCGGCACGACGGGTCTGCTGCCGACGCTCATCACCGATTCCGACGATAAGATGCGTGCGGCGCGTGCCGCCGTCGATGCGGCGATGGCAACGCAGCCGGGCGTGCTTGGCATCCACTTCGAAGGGCCGTTCCTCTCGCCCGAGAAAACCGGCGTCCATGATCCTTCGCTGATGCGCGCGCCAAATTCCATGCATCGCGATCTCTTTGCCTCGCCTTCCGGCGCTACGCTCGTGACCTTGGCGCCGGAATGTGTGCCGGATGGGTTCATCCGCTCCCTTGTCGGTGACGGTGTTCGCGTCTCTCTCGGCCATTCCATGGCGACTTACGAGCAAACGCGCGCCGCCATCGCCGATGGACTGACCGGCTTCACCCATCTCTTCAACGCTATGCGCTCCATGAGCGCACGCGAGCCCGGCCCCATCGCGGCCGCCTTGGAATCGCCGGGCTGCTGGTACGGCTTGATCGTCGACGGCGCCCATGTCGCGCCCGCCATGTTGCGGCTGGCGCTGAAGGGCGCGGGCACGCCGATGCTGGTGACCGATGCCATGCCCAGCGTCGGCGGGGTGAAGAAAAGCTTTGCGCTGCAAGGCCGCGAGATCATGACGGATGGCGAACGCTGCGTCACCAAAGACGGCGTTCTGGCCGGCTCGGGCATCGACATGGCGACGGCTGTGCGCAATTGCGTGAAGCTGCTGGGCGTGCCGCTCGTCGACGCTTTGGGTTTTGCCTCGCGCGCGCCGGCGGAATTTCTCGGACTAGGCAATCGCTTCGGCCGCATCGCGCCCGGCTATCGTGCCGACATGGTGGTACTCGATCCGCAAGAGGTCCGCGTTCTCGGCACCTACCTCGCCGGCATCTACGAGGCCAGCACGTAACGCTTTCCTCCCCTGCGAAGCGGGGGAGGTGGCGCGCAGCGCCGGAGGGGGGCAACTCCGGCCTCTCTCTAAACCGCCCGGATCTCCGCCAGCAATGTGTCGGAAACCTGCAATCCCTCTGCTCGCGCTTTTTTCCGCAACGCCACCCGCCGCGCGCCGGGAAGCCGCGCCCCTTGCTGCTCGTCGATGGACTCCGCCATCGCTGCGAATCTCGGCAGCGCGTTGCCGAACGCCGTTGCGTCGATGGCGATGATGAGTTGTCCCGTGCCGGGCGGCGCGCCTTCCGCGTCCAGAAACGACGACGCTTCGCCGGCGAAATTGGCGCCGGTCAATCCTGCCGCCAGCAATTCCACCATCAGCGCCAGCGCCGTTCCCTTGGCGTCGCCGAGCGGCACCATGGTGCCGGCGAGTGCCGCCTTCGCGTCGGTGGTCGGCTTGCCGTCGATGTCCAACGCCCAGCCTTCGGGAATGGATTCGCCTTTCTGGATGGCGGTCAGGATATTGCCGCGCGCCACTTTCGACAGCGACAGATCCACGACGATCGGTGCGCGATCCGGCAAGGGACAGGCAAAGGCGATGGGGTCCGTTCCAAACACCGCGCGGGTGCCGCCCCATGGTGCCATCGCGGCGGGCGCGTTGGCGAAGAACAGCGCGACCATTCCACCTTCCGCTAGACGCTCCACCTGATGACCGGCCACGCCGACATGATGCGAGCGCCGGATCCCGGCGGCGGCGATGCCGAATTCTCGCGCCATATCGGGCAGCAACGCCACAGCCTGGTTCAGCGCCGGATAGGCAAAGCCATGCTTGGCATCGATGGCGACAAGCGCGGGGCGCGGCCGCTCCACCGACGGCGTCGCGAAACCATCGACCTTCCCGGTCTTCGCTTGCCCGGCATACATCGGCACGCGGAGCAGACCGTGGCTCTTCAACCCATCGGCTTCGGCGAGCACCAGCGCATGCGCAACGATGCGCGCGTTGTCCGCACTCGTGCGGCAGCGTTGCAGCGCTTCGGCGACCAGCGCTTCCGCTTCGGCCAGAGTGAACGCCGGCATGCGACTCAGGCGCTGCGATAGAGCTTGGTCAGCACAAATTCGCGGTGGCCCAGCGCCTCGGCGGCGGTAAGGCGGCCATTGGCGGTGCGGGCGATCATGTCGATCATCATGTCGCCTGCCTCTGGGATGGTGATCTCACGCCGGATGATGCCGGAAATGTCGAGATCGATATGCTCCGACATGGTGCGCACGGTCTTGGGATTCCCCGTCAGCTTGATCACCGGCAGGATCGGATTGCCGATGACATTGCCTTGCCCGGTCGGGAAGCAATGCACCACATAGCCCGCGGCGCCCATCAACGTGACGCATTCCGCGGCCGCCGATGATGTGTCCATGAAATAGAGTCCCGGACCTTTGGTCGGCGCTTCGGCGGGTTCGAGCACGTCGATGTAACGGCACTCGCGTCCGATCTTCTCGAGATTGCCCAGCGCCTTTTCCTCGATGGTCGTGAGACCGCCGGCGATATTCCCCTTGGTCGGCTGGGACTCGGAAAGGTCGTCCGTCTTGTGCGCTTCGATGACGTCGTTCTGGTAGGCCTGCCAGACGCGATACCATTTCTCGCCGATCTCCGGTGTGGCCGCGCGCGCTTTGGCCAAATCCTCCGCACCGGTGATTTCCGAGGTCTCCCCGAACACGCCGTAAATGCCTTGCGGGATCAGTTTGTCATACATGTTGCCGACGGTGGGGCAGGAGGCGAGCCCCGTCGTGGTGTCGCTCTCGCCGCATTTGGCGGAGACCCACAGCTCGGACAGATCGCATTTTTCGCGCGGACGTTCGGAGGCCCATTGCAGGAAGTCCTTCGCGGTGCGCGAGGCCTTGGCCACGGTCATGATGTCGCCCGTGCCCTCGATGCCGAAACCTTCCACCGGCTTGCCCGTCTTTTTGATCCCGTCGACGACGCGCTTGGTCCAGCCATCTTCGATGCCGATGACGACCACGGCGGCGACATTGGGATTGGCGCCCGTTCCGATCAGGGTGCGGAAGAACACCTCCAGATCTTCGCCGAATTGCAGCCGCCCATAAGCATGGGGCAGGGCCATCGTGCCCTTGATGTTGTTGGCCACCGATTCGCAAGCCGCGTTGGACAGATCATCGAGAGGCAGGATGACCACATGGTTGCGCACCCCGACGCGGCCATTCTCGCGCCGCCAGCCCTGAAAGCTTCCGTTTGTCTTGACGTTCTGCTGCGCCATGGCGCTCACCACCGTTTGGTCTTGAGATTGTGGACGTGGACGTGCTCGCCCTTGCCGATATTGGCGACGGCCTTGCCGATGTCGTGGCCGTATTTCCAGACCGTATCCCCGGATTTGATGTCCACGAGCGCGATCTTGTGACCGATGGGCACATCCGCCTTGGCCTTGAGCGTGAACTGGGAATTGTCCGCGGTCACGACGCACAGCATGTCGGTCCCAGCCTTCAGCCCTTCGACCACGACGACCCCGACCGTGTCCTTCTTGTCGTGCACCAACAATTGCGGCGCTTCCATACCCCCTCCAACGCGATGTCTATGCAAGGCCTTCATAAGAGAAAGAAAACAGGAGTCAATTGCATCAGCCGCCATCCCCCATTCAACCGCTTTTGGGCGGATTGCGCTCTGTCAAACGGTTCCAGCAGGGCGTATCCTAGGGTTCGTCGGGGGATTGCTTCTGAGGAGTTTTGATATGCGCAAAGCTCTCTGTGCAATGGCCGTGGCATTACCCGGGGTTGCGGCTGGCCTTCTGGCCGTTTCGCAGCCGGCGATGGCCCATCACTCCTTCGCGCTGTTCGACACGAACAAGACGGTTCGGGTCGAAGGTGTCGTCAAGCAATTCGATTGGACGAACCCCCATAGCTGGATCACGTTCGAGGTCATCGAGCCGGATAGCACGGTAAAGGAGTGGATGATCGAGCTCCCGTCCGCAGCCACGCTCGCGCGCGATCGTTGGAACAAGAATTTCATCAAACCCGGCGAAAAACTGATCTTGCACGTCAATCCTCTCAAAGATGGCCGAAAAGGCGGAGCGCTTGCGAGCTTCATGCCGGAGAGCAGGGCGCCGAACGCGCCTTAAGATCCCGCCTTCCTAGAAAACCCACCTCCTCCGGCCTTGGCCGACTGATCCAGATCACGGCGCGCCAAGAAGGAAAACCCGTTATCCCGCAGAAGATGCGAGGGAAGTCGCTTCGGCCTGCGTAGAAG
>DATHDZ010000150.1:0-13223 GCA_035318785.1 Micropepsaceae bacterium | reverse complement strand
TTGGGCGCCGGCCACATCGACCGTGATGAGCTTCGTTGCGCCTTCGCCATCCCTGACCACTTGCAGGGCCAGGTCCAGCAGCACCGCATTCAGCCGATCCTTGAACTGGTCCAGCCGCTTGTCGCTGGATTTTGAGATCACCGGGTGGGCCCCGCCTTTGCCCGTCGCGAACAGAAGGAGCGTATCGCTGGTCGAGGTATCATTGTCGACGGTGATGCAGTTAAAGGAGCGCGACGCGCCTTCGGCCAGGATAGGTTGCAAGACAGCAGCCGGGAGATTGGCGTCTGTGAACACGAAGGCCAGCATGGTCGCCATATCCGGAGCGATCATGCCCGAGCCTTTGGCGATGCCGTTGATCGTCACGCGGTGGCCGTCGATATAGGTCGTGGCGGTGGCAAGCTTTGGGAAGGTGTCGGTGGTCATGATCGCCTCGGCAGCAGCGCGCCAGCCACCGGCGGCACCGGCTTCCGCCACATGACCCAGAATCCGGGTAATTTTCTGATAGGGCAGCGGCTCGCCGATGACCCCGGTGGAGGCGAGGAATACCTCCGTCGCCCGGCAACCCACCACTCCGGCGGCTGATTCGGCGACTTCCCGCACCGCATCGGCGCCCGCCCGACCCGTGAAGGCATTGGCGTTGCCGCTGTTCACGACCAGGACGCGCGCCATCCCTCCGGGGAGTTGCTTGCGGCACCAATCGACCGGCGCGGAAGCCGTTTTGGATTTCGTCAGCACCCCGGCTATTTGCGTTCCGGGGGCCATAACCATGAAGAGAACGTCCGCGCGGTCGCGATATTTGATCCCGGCCTGACCGGTGGCGAGCCGCACACCGGCCAAAGGGGGCAGATTGGCAAAGGTTTTGGGGACCAGCGGCGAGATTTGGGGGCCCGCGCCGTCCTTGGGCGAGGGTTTCTCGGCAAGCTCAACCTTCGCGCCCCCTTTTGGGGCGGCCTTGGTGCGGATTTTTTTGGTTGCCCCCAATGTAGCCATGGCGTTTCTCTTGCGTGCCATATCCGACCGGCGACTCGTTCAGGTTGCTCCCGGCGGCGCGGATTAGGCCTAACCTGCGCGAATTGACAAGGGGGGGCCCGGTTCTTATCTCTCCCGCGGCCCTAAAGGGCCAGAATGCACGGATTCGCCTTGGGCTACCGCTCCCTCCCCGAGCGTTCCGTCCGTTCCTCCCGGGGCAACACGAGGGATTGATGCTCGGTTTAGACGATTTCATTCAGCGTCCTTTGAAGGCCATGACTGGGCTCTTCGGCTCGGTCAACGACCGCAAGATCAAGGCCAAGCAGGCAGCGGTCGCGCAAATCAATGCGCTGGAGCCGGAGTTCGAAAAAAAATCGGACGATGAACTCCTTGCGATGACGGCCGCGCTCAAGGAGCGGCGCCGCAATGGGGAAACCCTGAACGACCTTTTGCCCGAGGCGTTCGCGACCGTGCGCGAGGCCGCCAAGCGCACGCTCGGCCAGCGCCATTTCGACGTTCAGCTGACCGGCGGCATGATTTTGCACGAAGGCAAGATTGCCGAGATGAAGACCGGCGAAGGCAAGACGCTGGTCGCCACCCTGCCCGTCTATCTCAATGCGCTCGACGGCAAGGGCGTGCATGTCGTCACGGTCAACGACTACCTCGCCAAACGCGACGCCGAATGGATGGGCCAGATCTACAAATTCCTCGGCCTCTCCGTGGGCGTGATCGTGCACGGACTGACGGACGAAGAACGCCGGGTCTCCTACGCTGCCGATGTGACCTACGGCACGAACAATGAGTTCGGCTTCGACTATCTGCGCGACAACATGAAATACAACCTCGAGCAGATGACGCAGCGGGGCCATCACTACGCCATCGTCGACGAAGTCGACTCCATCTTGGTCGACGAGGCGCGCACGCCGCTGATCATATCGGGGCCGACGGAAGACAATTCGGAGCTCTACAGAAAAGTCGACGCGCTGATCCCGAGCCTTAGGGCACCAAGCAAAACATTGGCCGCCGATGGCAAAACCGAAATAGAAGACAAGGGCGATTTCGAGCTGGACGAGAAGCAGCGTTCGGTAAGCCTGACCGAGGACGGCAATGAGCACATGGTGGAGCTCTTGCGCGGGGTCGGCGCCCTAGAAGAGGGCGACCTTTACGACATCAACAACATCATCATCGTGCACCACGTCAATCAGGCGCTGCGGGCGCACAAGCTGTTCCAGTTTGACAAGGATTACATCGTCAAGGACGGCAAGGTCGTCATCATCGACGAATTTACCGGCCGCATGATGGAGGGCCGGCGCTATTCCGAAGGGCTGCACCAGGCGCTCGAAGCCAAAGAGCGCGTGCCGATCCAATCGGAAAACGTGACGCTCGCCTCGATCACCTTCCAGAATTATTTCCGGCTCTACGGGAAGCTGGCCGGCATGACCGGCACAGCGATGACCGAAGCGCCCGAGTTCATGGATATCTACAGCCTGGATGTGGTGGAGATTCCGACCAACATGCCGATCGGCCGCGTCGATGCCGATGACGAGGTCTACCGCACTGCCGACGAAAAACACCGCGCCATCGTCACGCAGATCGCCGAATGCCTGAAGAAGGGCCAGCCGGTGCTGGTAGGTACGGTTTCCATCGAGAAATCCGAAGACCTCGATGCCAAGCTCAAGGACCGCAAATATATCCGCGAAACCGGCCAGGAGCTGATCGACAAAGCCAAGAAGCTTGGCGACACGCCGGAAGGTAGGGAGCATCGCGAGATCGGCGAATACCTTGTCCAGATCGCGTCCAAGTCCAATCCCATCCCGCACAATGTGCTGAATGCGCGCTATCACGAAGACGAAGCCTACATCGTGGCGCAGGCAGGCCGCTCCAACGCGGTGACCATCGCCACGAACATGGCGGGCCGCGGCACCGACATTCAGCTCGGCGGCAATCCCGATATGCGGATCAAGCTGGAACTGGATGATGTCACCGACGAAGCCGAGCGCACGCGCCGCATCGCGGAGATCCGCGCCGAAGTCGCGGTCGACAAACAAAAGGTCATCGCCGCCGGCGGACTGTTCATCCTGGGCACCGAACGCCATGAAAGCCGGCGCATCGACAATCAGCTTCGCGGCAGGTCGGGCCGCCAGGGTGACCCGGGCGCATCGAAGTTCTTCCTCAGCCTGCAAGACGATCTGATGCGCATTTTCGGATCCGATCGCATGGATTCGATCCTGCAGCGGCTCGGCCTCGAAAAGGGCGAAGCCATCGCGCATCCCTGGGTGAACAAGGCGCTCGAGAAGGCGCAGCAGAAGGTCGAAGCGCGCAACTTCGATATTCGCAAGAACCTTCTGAAATTCGACAATGTGCTGAACGATCAGCGCAAGGTCATCTTCGAGCAGCGTCTCGACATCATGCGCGCGGAAGAAGTCGACGAGATCATCGCCGACATGCGGACACAGGTGACCGACGAGATGGTCGCGCGCCATATTCCCGAACGCGCTTACGCCGAACAATGGGATTCCGCGGGCCTCGAAGGAGAAGTTCGCGACGTCTTCGGTATCGAACTTCCCATCGTGGATTGGGCGAAGGAAGAAGGCATCGCCGACGAAGAGATGAAGGAGCGCATCGCCCACGCCGTGAGCGAACGCGCTGCGGAACGGGCCGCGAATTTCGGCCCCGAAGTCGTGCGCTATCTCGAGAAGGCTATCCTTCTTCAGACGCTGGATCATGATTGGCGCGAGCACATCGTTCAGCTCGAACATTTGCGTCAATATGTGGGCCTTAGGGGGTATGGCCAGCGCGACCCCTTGAACGAATATAAGAGCGAAGCCCTGACCTTGTTCGAGGGCCTGCTCATCCGCCTTCGCACCGATGTGGTGCGCCAGCTCATGCATGTGCAAGTTCGCATGGGCGAACCGCCGCCGATCCAGGAGCCGCAGCTTCCCAGGATGGAAGCTCACCACATCAATCCGCTGACCGGCGAAGACGAACTGGCTGGTCCCGCGGCGTTGACGACCCACGGTGTACGCATTCGCGAGGCGGCAGAAACGATCGATCCCCGAGATCCGACGACGTGGGGAAAAGTCAGCCGCAACGCTGCGTGCCCCTGCGGGTCGGGCAAGAAGTTCAAACATTGCCACGGCGCGCTGGTGTAGCGGGCGCAGGAATCACCCCGCGCTGACCAAATTTTGGGCGTTTCGCATCTTTATGCTTTGTTGACGATGGCGGTTTTCATGCCCGCGCCTGTGAAGGAAGCGTGCCAAGATTGGGAATCCTTGGTAGACTTGCCAAGGTTCACGGTCGGCTAAGGAGGGGATCATGTCCGGAAAGTCATTGTCATGCATGTTCTTGGCGAGCGCGGCGCTCATCATGATTGCCACGGATGTCTCGGCGGCCACCGCCCAAGAACAGCGGCAGCAAAAACAGGCGGAAATCCCTCGCTGCGCCCGCGCGCTGGGCAATCTTGCCGTTGAAGAACCCCAACGCAATTGGTGGACGGAGCTGAAGCTCGGTTCGCCGGAAGCGCTGATCAAAATTTTCGTGCAACAATCCGGGTGCTTCTCGCTGGTCGATCGTGGCGCGGGGCTGGCGGCCGCGCAGCGCGAACGGGCGCTCTCCTCGGGCGGCGCCTTGCAACAGGGCTCGAATCTCGGTGGCGGCCAGATCGTCGCGGCCGATTACGTGCTGGTGCCGGACGTCATCTCCCAGAACGCGCGGGCGAGCGGCAACAATTTCGGTGCCGCCTTGGGCGGCTTGCTCGGCAACAGCACGCTTGGCGCCCTGGCCGGCGGCCTTTCCTTCAACTCGTCGACGGCCGATGTCACGCTGGCCGTGACGAATGTGCGCACCACGCAGATCATGGCGACGATCGATGGTCACAGCAAGAAAACGGATATCGGCTTCGGTCTCGGTGGCGGGGTCTTCGGCTATGGCGGCTTCGGGTCGGCGGGAGCCACAGGCTACAACAACACCGAAATCGGCCAGGTGATCACGCTCGCTTATCTGGATGCCTACACGAAATTGGTCGATCAGCTTGGAGGGCTGCCAGGCCCGGGGCAAGCTCCTGCCGCCGCCGCGCAGCAGATGGTCACCGCCACGCGTGCGACCGCGATGTTCACGGGGCCCTCGACGCAAACACCTGTCGTGCGCCCGGTCGATCAGGGCATGCGGCTCTATCCTACCGGCAACAAGAACGGGCTGATGTGGGAAGTGAAGGACGAGCTCGGCAATATGGGCTGGGTGTCCTCGATCATGTTCGAATTGGCGAAATAGAACACCTAATTTGTCATCGCCCGCGAATGCGGGCTATCCAGGTGATGCAGGACTCAATCGGCGCACAGACGTGCGCCGGCTGGGTGGCGTCCCCGCGAAAGCGGGGATCAAGTCGGGCCATGACAACTTTCAGGTTTACGCTGTTTCCAGGCGACCGATCTGAAGAAATTTCTCGCGGCGCAAGCGTCTGAGTTCATCGGGTGCGAATTGCGAAAGCTCGCGCAGCGCCTGTTCGATCGTGTCGCCTGCAGCTTGGATCGCCTTTTGCGCATCCCGATGGGCGCCACCGACAGGTTCGGGAATAATCCCGTCGATCACTTTGAGTTCGAGCAGGTCCTGGGCAGTGATCTTCATGGCTGCTGCGGCGTCGGCGGCCTTTTCCGATTTGTGCCAAAGAATTGACGCGCATCCCTCCGGCGAGATCACCGAATAGATCGCGTGCTCCAGCATGAACACCTTGTTGGCAGTGGCGATGGCGACCGCGCCGCCCGATCCGCCCTCGCCGATGATGGTGGCAACGAAAGGAGTACGCAACGATAAACACGCCTGCGTCGAACGCGCGATGGCTTCCGCTTGGCCGCGTTCCTCCGCGCCAATGCCGGGATAGGCTCCGGCGGTATCCACCAGCGAAATCACCGGCAGGCCGAAGCGCTCCGCCATGTCGAATAAGCGTTGGACCTTGCGGTAGCCTTCGGGCATCGCCATCCCGAAATTGTGCGCCACTCGCGATTTCGTGTCGTTGCCCTTCTCGTGACCCACGATGGCAACAGCCATGCCGCGAAACCGTGCCAACCCCGCAACGATCGCTTTGTCATCGCCGAAGAGGCGATCCCCGGCAAGCGGCGTAAAATCCGCCATCAGCTTCGCAACGTAATCCGAAAAATGCGGCCGGGCCGGGTGACGCGCGACTTGCGTCTTCTGCCAGGGCGTCAGCCGGCTATAGGTTTCCGACATCAGCTGCACGGTCTTGACCTGAAGCCGCGCAATCTCGTCGTCGAGATTGACCACGGCCGGGCGCGGCGAATCCTTTGGAGGCTCCTTGGAGCCCAATTGGCGCAGCTCCTCGATCTTGCCTTCGAGGTCGGCGATGGGCTTCTCAAATTCGAGGAAGACGTTCATGCGACTCGTTGTGAACCGGATTGGGTTAGCGTGGCAACCGTGCCTTGTCCTGTCAATTTAAGCGCCTTTAACGTTCTTAGGACCTTAACGGGCCCGCGTTTTGGCGCGGGCAAGCGGGTGAGCGGTCTCGACGGTGCGTTTCAAGCGGTCGCCCGCTACGTGAGTATAAATCTGGGTGGTGGCGATATCGGCATGGCCGAGCAGGGTCTGGACGCTACGAAGATCCGCGCCGCCCTCCACCAGATGTGTCGCAAAGGCGTGGCGCAACACGTGCGGCGAGAGGCGCGTTGGGTCGATCCCGGCCTTGATCGCCAGGCTCTTCAGCAACTGATGACAGCGCCGTCGTGTCAGATGCGCTTCCACGCCCCGGGAGGGAAAAAGGTAACGTGCCGCGGCGATGCCGAGCTTCCCGCGTGGCAGGAAATTGTCGCGCACGGCAAGGTAGGATTCGAGCGCCTCGCGCGCCGCCGCTCCCATCGGCGCCAGTCGCTCGCGGCCCCCTTTGCCGCGCACATGGATGAATCGTTCCTTGTTTCGCACCGCCGCCAGAGGCAGAGACACAAATTCGCTGATACGTAGGCCGGAGGCGTAAAGCATCTCCACGATACACAAGAGCCGAGCAGCTTCCGGGCTCTCCTCGACGCCCTCGCGTGCGGCGTTCACCAGCTTCAACGCGTCTTCGGCGGAAAGAATTTTCGGCAGCGGCCGCGAAAGACGTGGCGCTTCCACCGCGCCGCATGGATCGTCGCGACGCACGGCTTCGTTGTAGAGAAAGCCATAGAAGCCCCGCAGGGCCGACAATTTGCGCGCTTGAGACGAAGCTTTCAGAGCCGCCGAAGAGAGTCCGGACAGATGAGCCCGCACCTCTTCACGGCCGGCGTTTTTGAGGTCGGAGCCCGATAGCGCCGCGCTTTCGGAAAAATCCAGAATGTCGCGGCGATAGGCGGCGATGGTGTTGGGCGATGCGCCACGCTCGGCGCTCATCATGTCGAGGAAGGATTCAATCAGCGCGCGGTCTTGTTCCGTGCCTCGCGCTTTTCTGGGTTGGGTCATTGACCGGGAGCTGCGCCGGCGCGCGGGCGAAGCAGCAGCGCCTCGGCGGCAAGCGTGTGAGCCGCATCGCGAATGCCCGCGGTCTGCAATGCGCGCACCAGACGGACCACCACGTCCGGAGCAAGATCGCGCGCCCCTTGCGGTCCCAAGGCTGCGACGACGGAAAGCGCCACCTCGCCATGCGAATCCGCCAGCGCCGCCTTGTCGATCCTCTGCATCAACACAGGGGCCGGCCGGCGGCCGGGCGACGGTTCCGACATCAGGGGCGCGATGGCCGCTTGCGCATCCGCCGACATGAGCTCACCCAAAGCATCGAAAAGGCCAAGATCCAACGTGGCCCGGCTCAACAATGCCGGCGGCAATTTGGGCGCGGGCGGAGGCGGCGGTGGTGGAGGCGGAGGTTCGGGCGGAAGGAATTGTCCGGGGTTCAGCGGGTCGGGGATGGGGTCGGGTATCACGACTGGGGGTGGCGGTGACGGCGGCGGATGGACCGTAAGGGCGAGATCCATAAGCAGGCGCCGCGCACCGGCGTTCCGCCGCGCATTGGGAGCGGCAAGCGCCAGCGTCAGCTCCAGCTGATCCACGGTGTCACCCATGCCCGGCATCGTGCGGTCGAGGATATCGAACCAGCGTTGCGCCGCTTCCGCCCGATTGGCGAGGAGCAGCCCGCGCATCATGATGTCGGACCGCAGGGCCCAATCCGGAGCCGGGACGATCTCCGCTGCGGAATCGGCAAAAAGCGCCGCCACCTGGGCGAGAAGGCCTTCACGCTCGCCGATTTCGAACGCCGTCTGCACGAGTTCGGCGCGCGCCTCGTCGGTGCTCGCGATCTTCAGCGCAGCCCGAATCCGCGCCAAAGCATTCATCATCGGCTCGGAACGTGCCAGCGCGGAGGCGCCATTCAGGTCCTGCGGAGTAAACATCACCAGATCGAGAATTTCGCCGAGCAGCGGCGTTGGCAGCGCACCTGCGCGCAAGGCCTTCTCCGCTGCGGCCGTCCGTATCGCTCTTGAGGTTTCCGCCGAGCCCGCGGCGATCAAACCGCCCGGCAGCCCGAGGCCCGTTCCGATTTCGGCCGTCATCGGCAATTTGAGCCGCGCCATCATCATCACGTGAAGCGAATCGGGAAAACGCAAAGTGTCCGGGGCCATCGCCTTGCCGCTCACCATGCCGTCGAGCAACGTGACGAAAGCCGGATCGGCAATCCCCTGCGACACGATCACAGCGCGCGTGAGCTCAAGTGTGGATGTATCTCCGGTGACGGCATAGCAATACGCGCGCAACTCGACCCAGTACGGCTCCGCGCTGTCCAGACGGTGCGCCGTGATATCGCTGCAGGCATCGCTCTCTCGACCGGCATAGAGAAGCGCGTCGCTCTGAACGCGCAAAATATCGAAATTCATCGGGGCCTGAATGCGAAGGGCAAGATCGGCGGCATCGCCGACATATCCCCCATCCATCAGCTTGGTCAGGCGCAACTGGTTGAAGGACACCGTGCTCCGGCCAGGCGGTGCCGGCGCAGCCGTCAGCAGCGCTTTGCGCATGAGCAGGCGGTAGGCTGCCGAAGGAGTGGCCGCCGGAACGCTCTGCAGTATCGTTACAATCGTCGCACGGTCACTGCCCTGCCAGGCGCTGGAACCGAGCCCGCCATTCGCATTGTCGAGCGTACCCGCGACGGGGCCCTCCAGCGTGCCGAGGTCGCCCACCTGCACGGCCAAAGCCCCGCGGCGGGGAATCACCGGCGTGCGCACGTCCTCGGGCGGTGGGGTGGGCGCGGCATCGGGAAGCGGATCGGAGAGGATGCTTCGCGGCGCTCCGCTGGCTTCCGGCACCGCCTTGTCCGCGTCTTGCGCAAAGCTTGCGGCAGAGGACAAGGCAAGCATCACGGCCGTGCCGCGCGCCAGCTTTCTTAACTTCGAAGGTGATGCTGACGCCATGTCACTTGGGGAACTTGTTGTCGGGAAGAACCTCTTCAACATTGTGCTTTGCCGGCCCCACGGTCGCGCCATAATAAGCCAGCGCGCTCGCACCCAGCACCAACACTACCACGAAGGCGACCAGCAGCTTCCAACCCATCGTTGGCCATCCCCTTTTCGGCGCGATCCAAGCGCCGATTCGCTTAAGGATCGATTATCTTTGTGGCGGAATTGGTGTCGGTCGCGCAAGACCCTGCTAGCCGAGGAAACCCGAACGGGTGTAAGCGAAGCCTATGCGTAAGCTGGACAAAACGCTTGTCCTCGTTGGGATGATGGGCGCCGGGAAGACTTCCGTCGGGCGTCGGCTTGCCAATGCCTTATCCGTTCCCTTCCGCGACGCCGACGCGGAGATCGAGGTTGCGGCAGGTTGCAGCATCAATGAAATTTTCGAACGATTCGGCGAACCTGCCTTCCGCGCCGGCGAGCGCAAGGTGATCGCGCGCCTGTTGAGCGAGCCTCCCCATATCCTGGCGACCGGCGGCGGGGCCTTCATGGACAGCGAGACCCGGGCGCGGATCCAAGAGGATGCGATCTCGATCTGGCTGAAGGCCAATATCGAACTCTTGCTCGAACGTGTGACCCGCAAAGACACCCGACCGCTATTGCGCAACACCGACAACCGTGCGGCTTTGGAGCGCCTGCTCAAGGAGCGCGAACCGGTTTATGCCCAGGCCGACATCATGATCGAATCCGATGACGGTCCGCACGACGCCGTGATCAAACGGATATTGGCAGCGTTGGAGGCACGCCACGTGAAAGAGCGCCCGGAGATGCCGTCATGACCGTCATGGTGCCGGTCGCGCTGGGCGAACGCTCCTACCACATCCATATCGGGCATGGGCTGTTCGATCAGGCGGGGGCGCTGCTGTCCGCCGTATTGGCGACATCATCGCCACGGCGCACACCCGTCGTGACGGACGAGACCGTCGCGCGGCTCCATTACGAACGCTTCGCGGCCAGTCTTACGGCATCGGGTCTTGAACCGGTATCGATCGTCATGCCGGCCGGCGAACCGACCAAGAGTTTTCCCCATCTCAGCCGGCTGATCGACGCGCTCCTCAAAGAAAATGTCGAGCGAGGTTCGCTGATCGTGGCGTTGGGCGGAGGCGTGATTGGCGACCTAACCGGTTTTGCCGCCGGCATCCTGAAGCGCGGGGTGGATTTTGCGCAAGTTCCGACAACGCTGCTTGCGCAAGTCGATTCCTCCGTCGGCGGAAAGACCGCCATCAACACCACGCAGGGAAAGAACCTCGTCGGGCTCTTTTATCAGCCGCGCATCGTCATCATCGATACCGCGGTCCTTGCAACGCTGCCCAAACGCGAGCTTCTAGGCGGCTACGCGGAAGTCGCGAAATATGGCCTTCTCGGCGACTCGGATTTCTTCGCCTGGCTCGAGAAGAAGGCCGCCAAAGCCCTTGGCGGCGATGGCGCCGCGATGTCCCGCGCGGTGGCGCATTCCTGCGCCATGAAGGCCTCCATTGTGGCGCGCGATGAGCGCGAGACCGGCGAGCGCGCTTTGCTGAATCTCGGCCATACCTTCGGCCATGGGTTGGAAGCGGCGACCCTCTATTCGGACCGGCTGATCCACGGGGAAGGCGTGGCGCTGGGTTGCGTCTTGGCGTTCCGGCTCTCGGCGAGGCTCGGGCTGGTCTCCAACGAGATCGTAACGCGCGTCGAACACCATCTCGAGGATGTTGGATTGCCGACTCGCATCGAGCAGATTCCGGGTCGGCGGCCAGGGGTCGAGGAGATCTTGGGCCATATGCGCCACGACAAGAAGTCGCAAGCCGGCCGCATGACCTTCATCCTCGCTCGCGCTATCGGCCAGGCCTTCATCAGCCGCGACGTCCCGGAAGACGCCGTTCGCGCCGTGCTGGCGGAAGGCTAAGCGCCTCCCGCTTCTCTCGCCCTACCCTTCCTCGTCCTGGGAAAACATTAGGGCCGGGAGACTTCACGGTATATTCCGTTCACCAACCTACCGGATTCCCGGCCATGCCTCTCGATGTCACCCTATCGCTGATCGCGATTTTCGCGCTCCTTGTTTTTGCGGCTTTTTTCGCGGGTGCCGAGACCGCGCTCACCGCGGTTTCCAAGGCGCGCATGTACCATCTCGCCAATGAGGGCTCCACCCGCGCGAAGCAGGTGCTTTATCTGATCAACAATCGCGAGCGGTTGATCGGCGCGCTGCTGCTGGGCAATACCTTCGTCAATATTCTCTCCTCATCGCTCGCAACATCCATTGCCCTCAGATTTTTCGACGAAGGCGGAGTGGTGATCACAGCCCTCGTCATGACGGCGATCATTTTGATCTTCGGCGAGGTGTTGCCGAAAACTTTGGCCATTGCGCGCACCGACCATATGGCCCTGGCGGTGGCTTATCCGGTGCGGCTGTTCGTTGCACTGCTATCGCCCGTGCTGTCGACGGTGCAATTCATCGTCTGGCGAGTTCTCAAGCTCTTTGGGTTGAAGCAAACCGCAGGCGAGCGGGTTCTCACGGCGCAGGAGGAAATCCGCGGCGCCATAGATCTGCATCATCAGGAGGGCGGCGTCGAGCGGGAGCACCGCGATATGCTCGGCGGGATTCTCGATCTTGCGGATCTTCATGTGGCCGACGTCATGGTTCACCGCAAGAATATGGAGGTCCTCGACGGCGGTGCTCCGGCCGAAGACATCGTCGCGCGCGTGCTGTCTTCCTCCCACACGCGTTTTCCGATCTGGCGCGATGATCCCGAAAACATCGTGGGGGTTCTCCACGCCAAAGACCTGCTCCGCAAACTCATGAAGCATCAGGGCAATTTGCAGGACATCGACATCATGTCGCTGGCCTCGCAGCCTTGGTTCGTGCCCGACACCACGAATCTGGAAGAGCAATTGCGCGCTTTCCGCGACCGGCGCGAGCATTTCGCGCTGGTGGTCGACGAATATGGCGTGCTGCAGGGACTGGTCACGCTCGAGGATATTTTGGAAGAGATCTTCGGCAGCATCGGGGAAGAGCTCGACCAACACATGCCCGAGGGCATCCGCCCGCAAGCAGACGGCTCCTACAATGTCGATGGCTGGACGCCTGTGCGCGATCTCAACCGCGAGCTCGAGTGGAATTTGCCCGACGAGGAGGCGACCACGGTCGCCGGCCTGGTCATCCATGAAGCCCGTGTGATCCCGGAGGTCGGGCAGGTGTTCTCGTTCTACGGCTTCAAATTCGAGATCCTGCGGCGGCAGCGCAATCAAATCATGGCGCTTCGCATCACGCCGCCCAAGTCCGAACCGTTAGACGACACGGGTTAACTGCGTCCGGCTTCTTCCGGGGTCAGCGTGGTCAGCGCCAACGCGTGCAAGCCTGCCTCGATTTCATCGGCCACGACGGCATAAACCCGCCGCTGCCGTTCGACCCGCGTGAGACCATTGAACGCAGCCGAAACGATGCGGACGCGGAAATGGGATTCCCCACCTTCGCGTGCCCCGGAATGGCCGGAATGGCGGGAACTTTCGTCCTCGACGGCAAGGGTTTGGGGTGCGAATGCCGTTTCGAGCTTCTCGCGCAGTCTGTTTGCGACGGATCCTGACGGGTTCATGAACAAGCTCTAGAGGGAACCGCCAGGCCGGTGTCAAGCCTTTCGTTTCCTTGTCTTTTAGAAGTTGCGCCCCATAATGAGCTTATGAGTTCGGCAACTTACCGCCCGCGTTTTGGCTACGACATCCGCATCAACGCACAGCGGCCGCAACCTATTCCGACCGCTTCGAAACGATGCGCGTCGCCGGGCTGCCGCGAACCGGCCGAAATCAGCGTGCCGAAATCCCGCCAAAACATGGACGAGCGCCATTGGCTCTGCCGCGTGC
>DATHDZ010000149.1:0-2896 GCA_035318785.1 Micropepsaceae bacterium | reverse complement strand
CATGTTTTGAATCCCGGCCGCATGTTCGAGGATATCTGATGCGTACTGCTTTCCGTGCCGAGCAGCTGACCGATCCGCACATGAAGGATGCGGAAAAGGCACTGCGCACGTGCGTGCATTGCGGATTCTGCACCGCGACATGCCCGACCTATCTGCTGCTCGGGGACGAACGGGATGGACCGCGCGGCCGCATCGTGCTGATGCAGCATATGCTGGAGAGCGAGGCACCACCGACGCCGGAGACCGTGAAGCATCTCGACCGCTGTCTTTCTTGTCTGGGTTGCAAGACCGCCTGCCCGTCGGGCGTCGATTATTCCGCGCTGATCGACACATCGCGCAGCTATATCGAGAACCATTACAGGCGGCCCTTGCCGGAGCGGCTGTTCCGCGCGTTCCTTCTCTTCGTGCTGACGCGGCCGAAATTGTTTGCAGCACTCAGCATTGTATCGCGATGGTTCGCGCCGATCCTGACGCGCCTTCCCGGGAAGCTCGGCGTGATGAGCCGCAAGGCGCGTGTCGGCGAGCGCAAACGCGTCGATGGGTCCGTGCCGGATGTTTCGTCCGGCGCGCCGCGCATCCTGCTGCTGCCCGGATGCGTGCAGCGGACGCTTGCGCCGGGAATCGATGCGGCGGCAACGCGCGTGCTCGCGCGCGAGGATATGCGGGTTGAGCGGTTGGAGCGGTCGGGATGCTGCGGGGCGCTGGCTTATCATCTGGGCAAGGCGGAGATGGGCAAGGAATATGCGCGCAAGGTCATTCGCGCGTACGAAGAGGAAAGCGCGAAAGGCGGCGTGGACGCGGTGCTCATCACCGCGAGCGGCTGTTCGGCGTTCCTGAAAGATTATCCGCGAGTGTTTGCCGACGAGCCCGAATGGAAGAGGCGCGCCGAAGGTTTCGCAGCGAAGGTAAAGGACTTCACCGAATTGGCGCGGCCTGCAGCGGCTCCTGCAGCAGCGGTGGCAGCGGCGCCGGTGATCGCGTTCCATCCGCCTTGCACGCTGCAGCACGGGCAGAAGATCTCCGGACGGGGCGAGACTTTACTGTCTGCAGCGGGATTCCGTTTGGCACCGATTCCCGACGCACATCTCTGCTGCGGCTCGGCAGGGAGCTATAGCTTGCTACAGCCGGAAATCGCCGATCAATTGCGGGCGCGCAAGCTCGCGGCGATACGCTCGACGGGCGCGGAGATCATCGCGTCGGCGAATATCGGTTGCTTGACGCATTTGGCGGGAGAATTGCCGACGGTGCACATCGCCGAATTGCTCGATTGGGCCGGAGGGGGGGAAAATCCGGTTCGACTTGAGGCAACTTCAAAATGAGCGACACAATTGTCCTAGCAGTTACAATATTACTGGGTGCGATCTGTTTGGTGATGACGCTCGTCGCGGATGCGAGTCCACGATCTATTCCGGTAGCTAGCGTGACAATGTTTCGGTGATGGCAAGAGGACGATCGGCGAAAGGCCCACCACCCGCTCGCGCACCAGCGCTCGGCATCCACGTTCAAGTCTGGGACAGGCTCTCCCCGTGACAACAGGGGAGGAAAGGAAAGCTGTGCCAAGACGCCCCCCTTCCGGCACTTCGTGCCACCTTCCCCCGCAAGGGGGGAAGGTAAAATGGACTAGTGCGGCCGGTGGGCGAGGTAGGCGGTGAGATGGGCCGAGAGATCGCGCGCGTCATCGCCGGCGCCGTCGATAAGCGCGGATTTGCGGCGGCGCAGGAACTGCATACCCATCAGATAGAGGCCGGGTGATGGCGTGACGCCGCCGTCATGGCGGACCTGGCCCTTGCGATCCAGCACGGGAACATGCAGCCAGGAATAATCGGGATGGTAACCCGTGGCCCAGAGGATCGTCTTAATCTCGCCGCTTGCGAGATCCATTCCCAACGGCGGAGAGTCTTCGACATCCGTGGGGGCAAGGCGGGACGGCGGTTCGATCTCGCCGTCGAGGCCATTGTGAGTCGCCCATTGGTCGATGGTGTCGAGCAGCCGGTTGATCTTCAGATCGGACAGGGCGCATTGGTTGCGCAAGGAACCGGAGAATTGCGCGCTGCCATCACGGATGCCGGCGAGACGGCCGACCAGCTTCACACCGATAAAGCTGAGCGCATTGAGGTCCAGCGTCATGCGCTCGGGCGAGCCGACAAGCTGCATGGACGGCACGCCCCGCGCGCGAGCGATGTCGTCGACCTGGTCGTAGCGCTCGTGATGAACGCCGGAATGTTCCATCCACCACTGGATGTCCTTGCCGCGATAGATTCGCGGCGCGCGGATGTGCTCGCCGACGCAGAGCGTAACTGGCCGCCCGGAACGGTGGATCTCGTGGGCGAGCTGGATCCCGGTTGCCGAAGCACCGACGACGAGGACGCCGCCGGGCGGAAGCTGGCCCGGGTTGCGATATTGCATCGGCGTCAACGTATGGATTTGGGCTGGCACGGCGGCGGCACAAGCAGGGACGCTCGCGATGTTGCACGCGCCTGTGGCGAGCACGACGCTGCGGCACCGCCATTCGCCCCGATCTGTCGTCACGATGTAGCCGGGATCGTCGCAGGTGAGCGAGGTCACCGCCGTGTGGGTCGCTATCGGCGCATCGATCATGCGCGCATAGCGGGCGATGAAGGCGATGGTTTCCGGCATGGTGCGGAAGCCATCGGGATCATCGCCCTCATAGCCATAGCCGGGCAGGCGACTTTGCCAATTGGGCGTCAGCAGGCGCAGCGAATCCCAGCGCTCGGTGCGCCAGGAATTCGCCACCTCGCCGCGCTCGAGCAACACATGATCGATGCCGCGCTCGCTGAGGCAGCGGCTGATCGCCAGGCCGGCGTGACCGGCGCCGATGACGATGGTGGTGATCTTGCGAACGGCAGCCGCTCCCGCGCCCGCGCGAGACGCGCGC
>DATHDZ010000148.1:0-7704 GCA_035318785.1 Micropepsaceae bacterium | reverse complement strand
TGGGCAAGCTGCTCCTGGACCATGCGGCTCTTGCCGGTGAGGAAATTCTTCGCCTGGTCCACCAGCGCCGCATAACCTTCTGCGTCGATCCGCCCCGTGCAGGGCGCACTGCAGCGCTTGATCTGATGCAGGAGGCAGGGCCGGGTGCGCCCCTGGAACACGGCGTCCGAACACGAGCGCAGGAGAAAGGCGCGCTGCAGCGTGTTCAGGGTCATATTCACCGAGCCCGCCGAGGCGAAGGGCCCGAAATAGACGCCCTCGCGCGATTTGGCGCCGCGATGCTTCAGGACCTGCGGGAAGGCGTGATCGCTGCGCAAGAGGATGTTCGGGAAGCTCTTGTCGTCGCGATAGGAAACATTGTAGCGGGGCTTCAGCCGCTTGATGAGGTTGGATTCGAGCAGCAGCGCTTCGGTTTCCGATGCCGTGGAAATGAAGATCATCTCCGCCGTTTCGGAAATCATCCGCGCAATGCGATAGGAATGGTTCGTCGGCTTCGCGTAGGCGGCGACGCGCTTCTTCAGGCTGCTGGCCTTGCCGACGTAAAGCACCTCGCCCTTCGCATTGAGCATGCGGTAGACGCCCGGGCCGTCGGGCAACGTCTTGAGATAGGCCTCGATCCGTGCGGCGCCTTTCAGAGCTGCCTGTGTCGGAGCCTCTGCGTGTGGTTCGAGCGTCGGGTCTGGTGAGTTTTCATCCATGACAAACCATTATAATACATCGGGCGTGTTCGTTTTGCGCTTCCGAGCGCCCGCCCCCAGGGAACGAGATGGCGCTTATCTTCCGGCAATTGGTCGACCCGCAATCCGCCACTTACACCTATCTGTTGGCGTGCGGCAAAAGTGGCGAGGCCATCCTGATCGATCCGGTTTTCGAGCAGGTGCGACGCGACAGCGCGCTTATCCAGGAACTGGGGCTCAAGCTTATATATACGCTGGAAACGCATATTCACGCCGATCACGTGACCGGTGCGACGCTTTTGAAAACGCGCTGGGGTAGCCGCGTCGCGGCGTCCGCGGCAAGCGGGGCGAAGGGCGCCGACCTTTACCTGGAGCATGGCGATAAGGTTCATTTCGGCGACCATTATGTCGAGGCGCGGAGCACGCCGGGTCATACGCTGGGATGCGTCAGTTACGTTTTGGGCGACGAATCCATGGCCTTTAGCGGGGATTGCCTGCTCATTCGCGGCAGCGGACGCACGGATTTCCAGGAAGGCAATTCGCGAGCGCTCTACCGATCGGTTCATCTTCAGCTTTTCACGCTGCCCGACAATTGCCTGCTCTACCCCGCGCATGATTATCGCGGCCTCACCGTCACCAGTGTCGCGGAAGAAAAGCGGTTCAATCCGCGGCTTGGCGGCGCACTCTCGGAGAATGATTTCGTAGGCTTCATGAAGGGCCTGCAACTTGCCCATCCTAAAAAGCTCGACATCGCCGTGCCCGCGAATCTGAAATGCGGCAGACCTGAGGAGAATCAACCGATGAACGACCCCGACTGGGCGCCGCTCAGCTGCACCTTCGCTGGCGTGTGGGAATTGCAGCCCGCTTGGCTCGAAGACAATTTGGAAGCCGTCCTGATCCTGGATGTGCGCGAGCCCGACGAATTCACCGGGCCCTTGGGACGCATCCGCGGCGCGAGGCTAATCCCATTGGGCGAATTGTCGGGACGCACGGGCGAACTCGCCAAAGACCGCCCGGTGGTTGCGGTCTGCCGCGCCGGTGGACGCTCGGCACAAGCGACGGCCATTCTGCAGCAGGCCGGATTCGACCGCGTCGCGAACCTGTCGGGCGGTATGCTGCGCTGGCGCGCCGAGGGCTGCCCGGTAGAAGGCGGCCACTCTTAGGGGCTAGCCCGGCGCGTCGCGCTCGATCTCCACACCGGCCGCTTCGGCGCCGGCGAGGGCGTGCAGCTTCTCCACGCGGATGCGCGCGTGCTTCACGCGCCGATCCTCGAAACAAGCCGCCGCGATCCGCTCGGCCAAGGTCTCCGCAAGATTGATATGGCCCGCAGCAATCAGCCCGCGAATCTTCTCCGCCACAGCTTCGTAATCGACGGCGTTTTCCAGCCTGTCGCCGCCCGCGCCCATCTCTGTCGTGAGCGCCACGTTGATCCGCACCGGCTGCAGCTTGCCCTGTTCATGACCGTGCACGCCGATTCGCGCTAGGAGCTCAAGGTCGCGAATCAGGACGACCACTTTCGCGCTGCTCATTCCACCACACCCGTGACATCGGGCGTTCGCCACGCGAGATGCTGGCCGCCATCGACGGCGATCATTTGACCGGTTACCGCACGCGCTTCAAGCAGATACTGAGTCGCGGCGGCAACGTCCTCCGGCAGCGCGCCGCGTCCCAAAATCGTGGATGCCTGCTGGCGCTTGAAATGGGCTTCGCTCTGGCGCGTATTGCGCAGAGTGGGTCCGGGGGCGACCGCATTCACGCGGATGCGGGGACCAAGGCTCTGAGCGAGCGTCACCGTCAGCCAATGAAGTCCCGCTTTGCTCACGCCGTAGGAGAGGAATTGCGGCGTCGGCTTCAATAGCCGCTGGTCCAGCAGATTGACGATGGCGCCTTCCGCGGTTGTCGGAAGTTGCTCTGCGAAATTCTGGCTGAGGACCAAAGGCGCGCGCAGATTGGTTTCGATGTGCTTGTCCCAGGACTCGCGAGTCATGGTCGCAAGCGTATCGCTCTCGAACACCGAGGCGTTGTTCACCAGCGCCGTCAGAGGTCCGACCGCTTGGTTCGCGCGCGCGACCAACCTCTGGGTATCGTCCTCCAAGGAAAGATCCGCGTTCAACGCGGCTGCGTGCACGCCGATTTCATGCAAGGCCGAAACCGTTTCCTCGGCTTCGGCTTGCGACTTGTTGTAATGGATGGCGACCGACCAGCCCGCCTTGCCCAGATGGAGCGCGATCGCGCGGCCAAGACGCTTGGCGGCGCCGGTCACGAGAACGGTTTTCACGGTCCTTGGCATGAACCCTCTCTACATGCTGGCGCGGGCCTTGTCGAAGTTCCGCGGGCCGTGAATTAACGTCCATCTTGTGGTGCTAGACCCCAGCCGTAACGCCGTGCCTTGCCTTTGAGGGGCCGGCAGCCTTCTATGTGTGGATGAACCTCATGGGTGCCGACGCAGGTATCTTATCCACGACCGTGATGGACGGCGCTCAGCCGCTGGACGGCGATGCCCTGCGCCGCGACTTGACCGCGCTTGCGCGTTCCTCGGGCGGCGACAGAACCGCCCTACGGAAGGCGGCCCTGGCAACCATCCGCACGGCCTTCCTGGCGGCTCGCGAGCAGGTCAAGGCCGGGATGGATTCGGGGGTGAGTCCTGGCCTCTCGGTAGCGCGCGCGCTTTCCGCGCTGCAGGATACGACGATCCAGGTGCTCTACGATTTTGCCGTCCGCCATTTCTATCCCGCGCCCAACCCGACGACGTCCGAGCGTCTGGCGATCGTCGCCACGGGCGGATATGGCCGCGGGCTGTTGGCGCCGGCATCCGACATCGATCTGTTGTTCGTGCGGCCGTTCAAAGAGACGGCATGGGATGAAAGCGTCATCGAATTCATCCTGCATATGCTGTGGGACATCGGGCTGAAGGTCGGCCACGCCACCCGCTCGGTCCCCGAATGCGTGCGTCTGGCCAAGCAGGACATCACGATCCGTACCTCCCTTCTGGAAGCGCGTTTTCTATGGGGCGACCGCCAGCTTTACGATGAGCTGCGCAAGAAATTCTGGAGCGACGTCGCCACCGGCAGTGGGCAGGATTTTGTCGAAGCCAAGCTGGCCGAGCGCGATGAACGCCATAAGCGTCAGGGCGAAAGCCGCTATCTGGTCGAGCCCAATGTCAAAGACGGCAAGGGCGGTCTTCGCGACCTGCAGACGCTTTATTGGATCGGCAAATATCTTTATCGGGTGGAAGATACCAGCGATCTCGTCCATCACGGCGTCTTCACCAAAGACGAATTCAAGACCTTCCAGAAGGCGGAAGCCTTCCTTTGGACGGTGCGCTGTCATCTCCACTATCTCGCGGGCCGGGCCGAAGAACGCCTTTCCTTCGATGTACAGCCTGAGCTCGCCAAGCGGCTGGGCTATGTCGACGCCAATCTTCATCGGGCCGTCGAGCGCTTCATGCGGGGCTACTTCCTGGTGGCGAAAGACGTCGGCGACCTCACCCGCATCTTCTGCGCCGCGCTCGAGGAACAGAACCGCAAGAGCCATCCTTCGCTGACGCTGCTCCTGCCCGGCTTCCTCAAATTGCGCTCCTCGGACGATGATTTCTTCGTCGAGAACGGACGGCTTGCCGCGCGCTCCGGCCTGTTCCGCGAAGATCCGGTCAACCTTATCCGGCTCTTCCATGTTGCCGATTCAAAGGACCTGGACGTCCACCCTGCGACATTGCGCAGCGTGACGCGTCAGCTCGATCTGATCGACGACAATTTGCGCTATAGCGAACAGGCCAACCGGCTGTTTCTCGACATCCTCTGCTCGCGGCGCGACCCGGAGCGCTCTCTCAGGCGCATGAACGAGGCCGGCGTGATGGGCCGCTTCATGCCGGAATTCGGCCGCGTCGTCGCGCTGATGCAGTTCAATATGTATCACCATTACACGGTGGATGAGCATCTGCTGGTGGCGGTCGGGAACGTCGCGCGGATGGAACGTGGCGAATTGCGGCAGGAGCTTCCCTTGGTGAGCGATCTCATCAAGCGGGTGAAGTCGCGCGAAGCGCTCTATGTCTCCATTCTGATGCACGACATGGCGAAGGGGCTGCCGGGCGACCATTCCGAAGTGGGCGCGGCGATGGCCGAATCGGTGTGTCCGCGCCTCGGGCTTTCGCCTGCGGATACCGCGACGGTGTCCTGGCTCGTTCGCCATCATCTGGTGATGAGCGATGCGGCCCAGAAACGCGATGTCTCGGACCCGAAGACGGTGCAAAATTTCGTCCATGTGGTGCAGACGCCCGAACGCCTGCGAATGTTGCTGATTCTCACCGCGGCCGACATCCGCGCCGTCGGGCCGGGAGTCTGGAACGGCTGGAAGTCGCAGCTTTTGCGCGAGCTCTATTTCGAAGCCGAGACCCTGATGTCCGGCGGCGACTCCTCGCCGGCACGGAGCACGCGCATCGAGGACGCGAAGCGCGCGCTCGAGGAAAGGCTCGCCAACGTCCCCGAAAGCGCGCGGCGCCGCGCGCTCTCGCGCCATTACGACAGCTACTGGCTCGCATTCGATACGGACGAGCTGGAATTCCACGCGCGCCTGATGCGGGCGGCCGATGAGAAAAACGAACAGGTGGTGGTGGGCACACGCGGGGACTCGTCGAATTCGGTCTCCGAAATCGTCGTATACACGCCCGACCATCCCGGCCTGTTCTCGCGCCTTGCGGGCGCGATTTCCATTTCGAACGGCTCGATCGTGGGTGCGAAGATTTTCACCACGTCGGACGGCTATGCCGTCGACGTGTTCCAGGTCCAGGACGCGGTGGGCGGTCCCTTCGGCGACGGCGGCCGCATCGAAAGGCTGAAGCAGACCATCATCAAAACCCTGACGGGCGAGATCAAACCGCGCGCCGTCCTCGCGAAGCGGGCTCCGGGGCGCCGCGCGGCGGCGTTCAAGACCCCTCCGCGCGTCAATTTCGACAATGAAGCCTCGACGGTCTCCACGGTGATCGAAGTCGAAAGCCTCGACCGCGTCGGTCTGCTCTATGAGATTACGCGCACGCTCTTCGAGGCGGGCATGAGCATTTCCTCTGCTATCGTCGCGACTTATGGCGAGCTCGCCGTGGACACTTTTTATGTGCGCGACGTCTTCGGCCACAAGGTGACGCACCCCGAGCGGCTCGCTTCCATCGAAGCGAGACTGATGAAAGCCCTGGAAGGCAAGGCTTGATGTAGGCGGCGGCCTCGGCGATAAGGCGCGGCCTTATCCGGATTTCCGCCATGAATGATTCCGTCAAACACAAGCCACTGGCCTTTTCCGGCATCCAGCCGAGCGGCAAGCTCCATCTCGGAAACTATCTCGGCGCGATGAAGAATTGGGTGCGGCTGCAAGACCGCATGCCCTGCATCTATTGCGTGGTCGACCTGCACGCCATCACGGTGTGGCAGGAGCCCGCCGAGCTCGCCGCATCCACAAGGGAAGTGACGGCGGCTTGCATCGCGGTGGGCATCGATCCGGTGCGCTCCATTCTGTTCAATCAGTCGCAAGTGAGCGCCCATGCCGAGCTGGCTTGGGTTTTCAATTGCGTGGCGCGTATCGGCTGGCTGAACCGCATGACCCAGTTCAAGGACAAAGCGGGCAAGAATCGCGAGAACGCTTCGGTTGGGCTGTTCGTCTATCCCGATCTGATGGCGGCGGACATCCTTGCCTACCACGCCACCCATGTCCCGGTGGGCGAGGATCAGAAGCAGCATTTGGAGCTTTCGCGCGACATCGCGCAGAAGTTCAACCTCGATTTCGCAGCGCCCGATTTCTTTCCGCTGCCCGAACCGGTCATCACCGGCCCGGGGACGCGCGTCATGAGCTTGCGCGACGGCACGAAGAAAATGTCGAAATCGGACGAGTCGGATTTCTCCCGCATCAACCTCACCGACGATGCGGACGCCATCGCGCAGAAGATCCGCAAGGCGCGCACCGACGCCCATCCCATGCCGGGCAATAAGGACGAGCTTAAGGACCGGCCGGAAGCAGAGAATCTCATCAACATCTATGCCGCCCTGGCCGATCACACGCCCGAAACCGTGATTGGAGAATATGCCGGCGCGCAGTTCTCGACCTTCAAGAATGCGCTCGCCGATCTCGCGGTAGCGAAACTCACGCCCATCGCCGGCGAGATGCGTAAGCTTCTCGCCGATCCCGCCGAGATCGACCGCGTCCTGAAATCCGGGGCGGAGCGTGCGCAGGCCATTGCCGGACCCGTGATGAGCGAGTTGCGTCGCTTGGTCGGATTCGTGGGCTAGGCCGTCGCCTTCTGTTCGGTCTGTTCGCGCGCCCAGGCGAGATAATCGCTCGTTCCCGCTTCGATCGGGAGCACGACGAAGCACGGCACCGAATAGGCATGGACCGTCCAGAGCAGCTCAATGGCCTCGTCGACGAGCGTGCGGCGCGTCTTGATGAAGACTGCGAATTCGGCGGATTCCGTGCGGGCTCCTTCCCACATATAGACGCTCATCATCTTGGGATAGATGTTCACGCAGGCCGCCAGTTTCTTGTCGACCACCAATCGCGCGGCCGCGAGCGCGGTTTCGGAATTCGGATAGGTCGAATACAAGAAACAGAATTCGTTGGTCGTTTCCGCCATGGCCTCACCAGCTCTCGCTCAAGGAAATATAACCCGGCTCAGCCGCCACCCGTTCCAGCCAGTTGCTCACCGCTCCATAGCGTGACAGATCAAACCCGCCTTCACCGGCGCTATGGGTATAGCCATAAAGCGCGATATCGGCGATGGAGTAGCGGTCTCCGGCGAACCAGCGATGCTTGGCCAGATGCTTTTCCATCACGCCAAGCGCTGCATTTCCCTTGGCATGCCATTCGGGCACCAGATGAAGTTTCGGTGCCAAGGCCTCCTTCGATTCGAGGCTGAGCCAGCGGCGCGCAACGGCGATATAGGGCTCATGCTCATATTGCTCGAAGAACATCCATTGTAGAGCTTGCCCCCGCCCCCATCTGTCGTCGGGCATGAGCGGTGTGCCTTCGGCCAAGTAAAAGAGAATGGCAT
>DATHDZ010000147.1:0-15446 GCA_035318785.1 Micropepsaceae bacterium | reverse complement strand
ACCGCGCATCCCAAGATCGCGCTAGTGGCGGCAAGCAGAATTCGGGCGGAATTCATCTGTTCCTCCAGTGTTAGTGGACAATCTCCACACGGACGAAATAACCGAGCCCGCATGCCGAAACGGTGCAGTTTTGTACAATCTGATCATTAAAACCGTTGTTAGCTCTGCTTCGGTGTTGCCACTTTTCGGCCAATGCCATGAGACGTGATTGTCCGGCACCGACAGTTACGTGCGTAAGTTCACCCGCCCGCGTTTTGTAGGATTGGGAAGGGTCGGAGACGAACATGCCGCGCCAAGCCTACCGACCATTTCGGTCGCAGATATCGCCCGTTCTGGAAAAAGCCCGATGATCCTTGACTCGTTAAGCTCTTGGATTTGGCCCGTTACGCTCGCCCCCTTCATTGGGAGCTTTCTCGGGGTTCTCGTGACGCGCGCCGAATCTCCGTGTTCCATAGTGTTCGACCGCTCGCACTGTGAAGCATGCGGGGGTCGGCTGATAGCCCGGGATCTTTTGCCCATCGTCAGTTGGCTTGCGTTGCGCGGCCGCTGCCGGTTGTGCGATCGCCCTATCGGCATCTTGTGTCCTGCTCTGGAGTTAGTGGCTATGGGTGTGGCTGTGGCGTCGGCCATGGCCTTTTCCGGCTGGTCTGTCTGGGTTAGCTGCTTGCTCGGTTGGACGCTTCTCGCCTTGGCCGCGACTGATTTCAAATATTATCTGCTGCCGGATTTCTTGACGCTTCCCCTGATCCTGGCGGGTTTGCTTGTCAGCTGGGAGCTTGATCATTCCTCGCTCCTTGCGCATGCCGTCGGCGCCGCGTCCGGTCTCGCATTTGTAATCAGCGTCCGCCATGTCTATCGCACCTTGCGAGGACGCGAAGGAATGGGTCTCGGCGACGCAAAACTTTTCGCTGCGGCAGGAGGGTGGGTTTCCTGGGATGGCCTGCCGAGCGTCATGCTGCTCGCGGCGCTCTCCGGATTGGCGTTCGGCTTACTCAAGGGCGCTCGCGGTAATTCTCTTTCTTTAACAGACCGCGTACCTTTCGGCGCGTTTCTCAGCTTTGGAATATGGGCCGTTTGGCTTTATGTGCCGAAAGGGTGAGATCGATGACCAATGACAATCGTGGTTATCGCAGATGTAGGCGATGATGCTCGCCATCGTCGGCCCCTTGAGCGACCTCTGGTCGCCGGAAAGTTTCACCGCCGCTCTCGGTGAGCTTCTGATCGCGCAAGGACAGCTCGACGACAAAGGTCTCGAACGCGGCCGCCGGCTCGCATCCGAAAGCGGTCGGCGCCTCGACAAGGTCCTCACGCAGCTCGGGCTCATCAGTGAACGTGCACTCGCCGAAGCAACGGCAAAACTTCTGGGTCTGAAACTCGCCGCGCCTGCTCATTATCCGGCGGCCCCGCTGCTACCGGATCGGCTGCGGTTGAAATTCCTGCGCAAATCGCGCGTCATCCCGATTGCGCTCGACGATCGCACGATCGTTGTGGCGATGGCCGACCCGCTGGACGGCTTTGCGATTTCCTCGATTGCGGTCGCCGCCGGGCGGCACGTTGAAATATGCGTGGCCCTTCCCATCGATCTGGAGGCCGCTCTCGACCGTCTATACCGAGAGGAGGAATCGTCCGGCCAGGCAGCCATGGATGAAATGGTCGCTTCCGTGGGCCCGGCGAACGACGAGGATGCCGAGCGGCTGAAGGATCTGGCGAACGATGCGCCGCTGATCCGCCTCGTCAATCAATTGATCTCGCACGCGGTCGAAACTCGCGCCTCCGATATCCACATCGATCCCTTCGAGGACCGGCTGCGGGTTCGCTATCGCTATGACGGGGTGCTGCATGAGATGGAATCGCCGCCCCACAAGCTCCAGGCGGCCGTTGTGTCACGCATCAAGATCATGGCCACGCTCGATATCGCCGAACGGAGGCTGCCCCAGGACGGGCGCATCAAGCTTGTCGTGCGCGGGCATGAAATCGATCTGCGTGTCTCCACCATTCCCTCGCTGCATGGCGAAAGCGTGGTCTTGCGCATCCTGGACCGTTCGGCGGTCAATCTGGATTTCGCTCAGCTGGGGATGGGCGGCGATTTGCGTCAGCGGCTTTGCGGCCTGCTCGGGCTTCCCACCGGCATCATCCTCGTCACGGGACCAACGGGCAGTGGCAAAACGACGACGCTGTATACCGCGCTCCTTCATTTGAACTCGGCCGACCGCAACATCATAACAGTAGAGGATCCCATCGAATACCAGCTTCCGGGTATCACGCAGATTCAGGTCAAGCCGCAAATCGGGCTCAATTTCGCAAGCCTTTTACGCACGATTCTGCGCCACGACCCGGACATCATCATGATCGGTGAAATCCGCGATCTCGAAACAGCACAGATCGCCGTCCAGGCCGCGTTGACCGGACACCTTGTGCTCTCGACGCTGCACACCAACAGTGCGGCAGCGACGATTGCACGGCTTCGCGACATGGGCCTCGAGGATTATCTCCTGACCGCGACCCTCAACGGGATCATGGCGCAACGACTCGTGCGCCGCCTCTGTCCGGAGTGCAAGCGTCCGGCTCCGGCGAGCCCTGAACTGATTGCACGTTTCGAGCTCACTCGCTTCCGCGAAAGCGCGCCTCTCATTCTGTTTGAGCCGGGCGGATGTCCGTCCTGCCGCAATTCGGGCTATATGGGCCGCCTTGCGATCGGCGAATTGCTCGCCCCCGATGAGACCACGCATCGGCTGATCCTCGCCCGCGCGGGTCATGCCGACATCCACAACGCGGCCTGCGCCTCCGGAATGCAGAGCATGTACGACAACGGTTTGCGGCAGGTGATCGCGGGAACCACCTCGCTGAGTGAGATTCTGCGGAGCATCCGCCTCGAAGGGTAGAACGTGCCGAAGTTCCGATACATGGCCGTCGATGCGGCGGGCAAGCGCCTGAACGGAATCATCGCGGCGGCGAGTGCAACGGCCGTTGCCGAGCGTCTCCATCGTCAAAACTGTTTCCTCTTGTGCACGGATGAAGTCGGAAAGAACGGCCGGATCGCGCAATTTCTGAATGCGGATATCGCGCTCCGGCGCGGTCTGGCCAAGGGCGCGATTGCGCATGTCACGCGCGAGCTATCTGTCATGCTGGAGGCCGGCCAGGACATCGACCACGCGCTGCGCTTTCTGGTCGAGACCAGCGACAATAAACGAGCAACAGGCACCCTTGAAGAATTGCGCGACTCCGTGCGCGGGGGGAAATCCTTGGCGGCGAGCCTAGCTGAACATCCGCACGTGTTTTCCCGCCTTTATGTAAGCCTGATACATGCCGGGGAGGCAGGAGGGAAACTTGCGCAGAGTCTTTCGCATCTTGCCGATCTTTTGGAGCGCGAGGCCCGACTCGCGGCGACGATACAATCGGCCCTCGTCTATCCCGCAATTCTCGTAGTGGCATCGTTAGGCACGATCGTACTCCTTCTCACCTATGTCCTGCCGCAGTTCACTTCGATTTTCGCGCAAGCCGGCGCCCAGCTTCCCACGCCAACGCGTGTGCTCATCGGGATCGGAGATCTCGTGCGCAACGATGGATTGCTCATTCTGCTCGGACTGCTCGGTCTGTGTCTCATCGTGGTGCGCGCGCTGAGAGAGCCGCACAGGCGCATGGCTGCCGAACGTGGGCTTCTTTACATTCCCATCGTGGGACCGCTGATCCGGCGCGTACAGGCGGCGCGGCTGGCGCGCACGCTGGGAACCTTACTTCGCAATGGGGTTGGGTTGGTGCTGGCGCTTGCCATCGCGCGCGACGTCTTGGGCAACCTCACGGCGGCGAAGCTCGTCGAGGCCGCTGCGTCCGAGGTCAAGGCCGGAGCTCGGCTGGCTGCGGCTCTCGCCGCGGGTGGCTTCTTTCCGGTGCAGACCATCCATCTCCTGCGCCTGGGCGAGGAAACCGGAAGGCTCGCGGACATGGCGCTGCGTGCGGCCGATATTCATGACGAACAGGTGCATCATACTGTAAGCCGCCTTGTAACGCTGCTTGTACCCTTTATCACCGTCGTGATGGGGCTTGTAGTTGCCGGAATTGTCGGATCGCTGCTCGTTGCGATGTTGAGTCTCAATGACCTCGCGCTCTGAAACTGGCTCTGACGCTGGCTTTACGCTGATCGAGATGCTCGTGGTGATCGCGATTCTCGGTTTGATGATGGTGCTTGTCACGGTCAGCGGCACGCCGGTGTCTCCCGCTACGCATGCCCGTGCCGGAGCTGAGGTCCTTGCAGGGGCAATGCGCGCCGCACGGTCGAACGCGGTAACGGCCAACCGCAGCGTCGAGGTCACGCTCGACCTTGCCAGGCACAGTTATCAATGGGGTCACCGTCCAGCCGAAATTCTGCCGAGCGATGTCAGTCTCTCTCTTCTGACCAGCAAGGACGAACTCGTCTCGGACACGACGGGCCGCATCCGTTTCAATCCCGACGGCAGCTCCAGCGGAGGCCGGGTCACGATCGAGGGCGGGAATCGGATGTGGTGGGTAGGAATCGATTGGCTGTCGGGGCGGGTGTCCATTGCCGAAAAACCACACTAGCCAAACCTCCGGGTTCACGCTGATCGAGGTAACAATCGCGCTCGCCATTGCCGCGTTGGGCCTTGGCGTCCTGATGGAAGCTGCCGGAACGGGGCTCGGTTATTCCAACATTGCCGATCAATACATTGAGGCCACGCGCCTTGCCCAATCGCATCTCTCCGCCGTCGGGGTTTTGACGCCGCTCCGCCCCGGCACGCAGTCCGGAGACGATGGTGGTGGCTATTCCTGGCGGTCACGAATTTCCGAGCCCGTGATGCACGCCGGTGCAGGTGCAGGTCCAACGGCACAAAAACCGTTGGGCCTTTACACCGTCGAGGTGACCCTGACGTGGCGGGGCGGTATGGAGACGAGAAGCGTAACGCTCCGGTCGCAGCGTCTTGCGCATATCGCTGACGGCAATGGTTGAGAGGCGGAACGGGACGGAGCACACGAGCGGCTTCACGCTGCTGGAGCTTCTTGTTGTCATCTCGATTCTGGGTCTTATCCTCGCGGCACTCAGCAATGGCGTTCGTTTTGCCGGACTGGCCTGGCAATCTCAGGAACGCCACAGCGCACGCCAAGGCGATCGCGACGACGTGCAGAACCTAGTTCGCAACCTTATCGCGTCTGGAACCAGTTTCGAGGGGGATGGCACGTCCTTGCGGTTCGTCAGTGAACTTCCCGAGGCGCTGGCACGCGGAGGACTCTATGAGGTTGAGCTGCACAAAACGGCCGACAGGCTGATGCTCAGCTGGCACCCGCACTTCAAAGGTGCAAGTCCCAGCACCGAGCGCACAGACGCCGAATTGGTCAAGGGCGTGACGGGTTTCGAACTCACCTATTACATGCAAGCTGGTGGTTGGCAGCACGTGTTGAAGGCGGGGACGGAGTCTCCGATCCTTGTCCGAATTGACGTACAGCTCGGCGGCGCGCGCCCCTGGCCGCTGCTGGTCGTTGCGCCTATGATTGATACGCATCAGCTACATTAGGTAATTGGTGAGAGGCAGCTCGGGGACTCGTGATTGACGTCCCAGACGAGACGGCTAGCAGCAAATGGCGCATTTTGGCAACAAATCTATCCTTTGGAGCGCTCCCTAGGCCGATCCGAAGGAGGGAGGAACGGATGATTTCTGACACAGCTTGAATTATCTTGGCGCACACTCGAAGAGACTGCGCGAATAAAAGTTCTGCTGGTTGACGATCACGTCCTGATTCGCGACGCGCTGCGCGGCGTTCTCAAGGAATTAACGGACGACGCGATCGTGCTGGAGGCGTCGGATTGTCGTCAAGCGATGCGGCTAATCGAAGCAAACCCCGATCTTCATCTGATCCTGCTTGATCGTTTACAACGCAAATTGGACCGCGGCGGGTTTCGATAATCCGTCGGACTGCAAGTGTTCTTCAGCTCGATAAGGGCTTGTCGGGAGCGCGCAAAGGGCGGTCCGCTCTTTGCCAGGTTCAACAACCCCCGTGCTGGCCAGCCGCAATCATCTAAATGGCAGTGAGGTGAAAAAGCTAGCCGATAACCTGATCGACGACGCCTGGATTTGTGAATCCCTCAGCGACCGGATTAAGGGCTGCGGGAGCCAGATCCGCTAGCGCCGGATTATCCGCAAGCAGATTCGCGGGCGCGGATACAGAGTTGGGCGGAGCCACTTGGAGGGACTGCGACGAAGAATCGGACGCTACCAACGGCAAGCCGCGCGCGATACGAGAAACAAGTGACCCGAACGGTTGATCTCCAAGATCGGGATTGGCCGCGAGCGCTGCACGCGCCTGTTGCGCCGGAGGTGTTTTGTGCGCGTCTTCGTCTTGTGGAGCGACCTTCTGCGTCGCAAATGTCAGATGTTTCTGGGTTTCTGCGGAGAGCGGATATGAAAATGTGACGGAAGCCTGGGGAACCGCTTTAGGAAGGGATTGTGCCGCGAGGGGCCCTTTACCGGGGGATGAGTTTTCGACGGCACGCGCGTCATATGGCTGCGTTCGCGAAATCCCAGCGAGACCGATCGCATTGATGTTCATGACATCACCCCGTTTTCTGAACCAGACCTAACCAAGCAAGAGTCACGCCAGCCCCACAGCGAGGGGAATGTCACGCGAATCGGCCAGACGCGCGAGTGGCAACGGGAGAGATAGGCAAAGACTTCCCAGAGCCCGCGGCAGCTTTTTCCGCTCCTGTCGAGAGAATGTGGCACGATGCCTGCCAAACTGCGGCGTACTCATCGTCAATGTTGCCGCGCAGAGTGACAGGCGCCGGCAGCGATGAATCCCGTGCAACAACGAAATAGTCATACGCAAAGATTTGCTGGCGATGGTGGGCGGGGTTAAGATTTCGCTTTCAAGGCGTAAAATACCGCCGTGAGCTCATGCCACCTTTTGTTTTCCTCGCGCCGCCGCACGATCTCCTCTTTGGTAAAATAGCCGTGCTTCCAGGCGTTGCGATTTCCCTTCGGTGCGCCGGAGCCCGCGGCCCCGCCATGCATGCGGCAGCGTTTTTTGCCAGAAACGGCCGGCGAAGCGCAGGAGCCGCCGACCCGGGTTCGCGCGCCACAGCGGGGGCTTTCCAACATAGCTTTGACCGTGGAGGAGCTCATCATGGTCTCCTCTTTCAAGCGAGACGCACACGCCTTTTGCGCATGGTGTCCCTGGTCCTCTCGCCGGTTGGAACGCCACGCTCGAGCCGATCAACCGAAGCTGACCTATGGTGCTCGACAATGACCTTCTGCTGGCCTCGCCCTCGATGTTTTCTGATCGCCTCGTTGATCTTCAGCACTTGGTCCGAGAGTCTCGCCCCTTGCTCCTCGAATTTCTGTGCGTGGTAAGGATCAGGAGTTCTAAATGCGGTCCTCATGGCTTCTCTAAAGTGCCGGTGAAAATACCTGGCCTGTTCGAGCAGAATCGTTTCGAGCGGATCTTGTGCCATAGAAAGCATTTCTTCCACGGCGTCTCGATGCGTCTCCTCGCAGTATTTATCCACATCGATCTCCTCGATGTCTGACTTAGCGGCCTCTCCTTTCAGGGCATTTCTGTCGGACGCTTTCTCGGCATGGGTGGGTTCCGTTGGGAGTATTTCGTTCTTCATTTGTTCCTCGCAATTCTCGCTAAGCTCAAGCTTACGCAGATCTGTGACGACTCGCAACGGCATTCGCGCACCAAAGACGGCAGTTTTCTCCCTGTGTACGGGGTTGTTTGATCATAAAGCCGATGGATACCCCCCTCGCCAACTGTTCGCTCCCTCCCCCGGATGTGGAAGTGTCCTCAGCGCGTGCGTTTCTTGCTAGGCCGTGGGCGGGGGCGAAGCCTTCCCTACGCGTTTTGCGGCCATAGTGGGTAGCAGGATCGGCCGGCTATGCTCGTGCTTCGATTTGCGCCATCGCTTGGGATTTTCGCCTTAACTGCAGCCATGACATGCCAAGCACGCTCATCGCGCCGAGAATGGCTGGCGTTGCAAAGATGAAAAAGACGGTCCGCAACGGCAGCTCGTGAAGCAGAATACCGCCGATGATGGGCCCGAAGCCGCCCATGAATCGCCCGAAGCTCGATGCCCAACCCGCGCCGGTGGCGCGAATCTCCGTCGGGTACAGCGTGGTCGCAAAGGCGTTCAGCGTGTTGTTGGCGCCGACCAGGCAAAAGCCCGTACCGGCGACCACGATAGCGAGACCGAGCGCGTAATTTCCCATCAAGCCGGTTGCCGCCACGAAAATCGCGAGCCCGATGAAGGCGAGGATCAGCACGCGGGGATAGCCGATGCGGTCGGCGAATATGCCGAGCGAGAGCACGCCGGCGATGCCGCCGAACTGGAACAGAGTCGTCAAGCGAACCGCCTGCTGTTCGGGAAGACCGGCCATGTTGAGCGCGAGGGGAAGCCAATTGTTCAACGTGTTGAGCGATGCAAGAGTCACCAGGAAAATGAACCAGAGAAGGATGGTGGTGGCGGCGCGCCCCTCGGTGAAAAGCTGGGTCGGACGGAAGCCCTTTTTTTTGGGCTCGGCCGGTAAGACGAATTCGGTGTCCGCGGGGAAGCTGCGCGTGGGATCGGCCTTGCGCAAGATTGCCGCGATCTCGTGCGACCTGCCACCCTTTGCCGCGAGGAACCGGACCGATTCCGGCAAGAAGAGGAGCAGCGCCGCCGCGAGAATGAGCGGCAGGATGCCGCCGATGACGAATATCCCCTGCCAGCCGAAATAAGGCAGCATCTCGGCCTGCAGCAACCCGCCCGAGGCGGCGCCGACCGCGAAGCCGCACGCCATGGCCGCGATCATGCGGGCGCGGATTCGCGCCGGCGCAAATTCGTTTGCCATGACGAAGGTCAGCGGCAGCGCTGCGCCGAGTCCAAATCCCGTGAGCGGGCGCAGGATCAGAAGCTGATCGACCGATGTCAGAAAGACCGTGCAGAGCGAGAGCAGTCCGAAAAGCGCAACCGCGGTGACGATGATCTTCTTCCGGCCGAATATATCCGCCAAGGGGCTGAGCACCACCGACCCGATCCCCGTGCCAAAGGCGCCGAAGCCGAAGACCGGCCCGAGTTGTTGTGGCGTCAAGTGCCATGCCGCGCGCAAGGCGGGCGCGGCATAGGCGAGGGCCTGCGTATCGAAGCCGTCAAGGAATTGGACCAGCCCGCACAATATGACGATGCGCAATTGAAAGGCGCCAAAGCGCTGCGAACCGATGATTTCGGCGACATCGACAGTTTTGGCCATTCATACCCCGTTATGTCCGGGCGCGCATTCCCGGTATTATAGAGAGCACAATAACTGAGCTTGCGGATATTGAAATGGCGATGCGCATGCTGAGCAGGAGGGGATTTTCCGCGTTTGCCGTCTCATTGATGACGGGAACGCGCGCGTTGGGCGCGGGCGCCGCGGACCCCTTCGGTTACACCGGATCGGACCGCCGCAAATTCCTCGAAGACGGCGCGCGGCGCGAAGGCCGGCTGATGTTCTATTCCTCGCTGATCCCCAATCTGGGGCTGAAAGCGATCGTAGACGCGTTCAAGCGGAAATATCCCTTCGTGGCCATCGAATCCTGGCGCGGTACGGAAGGGAACATCGCGCAGAAGATGCTCGCCGAATTGCGCAGCGGCACGGCGGTCGGCGATCTGATGGAAGGAAGCGAGCTTGCGCCCCTCTTCATCAAGAGCGGGCTCCTACAGAAATTCTCTTCACCGGAAATCATGAAGACTCCGGTGGAATATCGCGACAGAAGCGGCCTCACCGCGGCGACACGCTTCAGCTATTACGGCATCGCCTACAATACGAAGCTCGTGCCGCGTGGGGGCCAGCCGCAGAGCTTTGACGATCTGCTCGATCCCAAATGGAAGAACCGGCTCGCCTGGCGCGTGGGGTCCGATTCCGGCGCGCATATGTTCGTCGCCAATCTCATGCTCACCATGGGCGAGGCCAAGGCCGATGCCTATCTCAAAGCGCTGGCCGCGCAGCGCGTCGTCGGATTTCCAGGGAGCGCGCAAGCGCTCATCGACCGGGTGATCGCGGGCGAATATGCGGTGACGCTGACAACAGCCCAGCATCTTCCGATCATCGCCGCATTGAAGGGAGCGCCGATTGCAGCCCAGCCTCTGCAGCCCATGCCATCGACGGTCGCCAGCATCATGATCCCCAAGGGGACGCGGCATCCATACGCGGCCATGCTGTTCATCGATTATGTGCTGTCGGCAGAGGGCCAGAGCGTGCTACGCGATGCGCAATATTTTCCGGTCAATGAGGAGGTGCAGCCCTTGAAGGCGCTGCAGCCGGTTAGTCCGCGCCTTGCGGGACTGAAGGAGAACTTCATCGATGATGAGGTGCTGTACGCGACGCATGCCAAGGTCGCGGCGTTGCTGAAGAAGCATTTCTCGTAGAGTCGCCTTCCAAACCCCAACTCACCATGGCCGGCCTCCGAGCCGGCCAACCAGCCAGCGCGCTTCCGCGCGCTTATGAATCGTGGCCCTGCATACTCCGTGGACGCGTTTATTCGCCGCGCCGACGCGCGGCGGCTGGATGGCCGGGTCAGGGCCCGGCCACGGCGAGAGATTTGAGTTTGCCCAAGCGTGTTACCGCGCCGAGAGGCCGTAGCGGCGCGAGACAACGAAGAACAGCGTGCTCACGGCCGTCATGATGATGGTCCAGATGATGCCCAGCGCCGCGAGCTCGGGCGCCACACCGTTCTGCCACATCTCGAACATCGTCACCGCGACCACTTGCGAGTTCGGTCCCGCCAGCAGAAGCGGAATCGAAACCGCTTTGGAGACCATCAGGAAAATGAACAACCAACAGGTCACCACGGCGGGCGCCACAAGCGGCACGACGATTCGATAGAACGTGGTCACGGCGCGCGCGCCCGATAGCGCCGAGGCTTCCTCCAGCTCCCGATGGATCTGCAGCACGCCGGCATAGGAATAACGCATGCCGAACGGCATGAACTGCACCATCGACGCCAGGATGATGGAAAGCAGCGTGCCATAGAGGGCGAAAGGCACGTTGAGCACGAATTGCAGGAAGGCCACGGCAAGAACAATGGCCGGGAAAACCAGCGGCGCGCTGGCGAGTTGATCCAGCAACCATGCGCCCGGCTGGCGGCGCACCGCGAGCCAGGCCGCAAGCGTGGTAAAGCCTGCGACCAGACTGGCGGTCGCCGCGCCGAGAATGAAGGTGTTGCTGATCGCCGAGGCGAAACTCGTCTCGAAAATGACGGTGTGGAAATTGGCAAGGCTGAAGCGCGCGAGCGCATCCCAGTTCACACCGTCATAATAGGGAACGAAGGAGACCCAGAGCGTGATCCCAACGGGAAAGACGATCAGCACCAGGAACAGAAGCAGCAGCACACCCGTGGTGAGCCAGCGCCAGCTTCCAATGCGCATCACGCGCGGGCGAAAGCCCTTGCCGCTTATGGTCTGATATTTTTCGGCGTTGCGGGAGAAATTGCCATACAGCCGCAAGAGAAACGCCATGATGACCAGCATGACGACGGAGAACGCCGAGGCCTCGCCATAGTTCGGCGGGATATCGAGCATGGTCTGGTAGATGTCGTTGGTCAGCACATGCACGCGGCCCGGAAGCCCGACCAAGGCGGGCGTCTCGAAGGCTTCGAAAGCGCGGATGAAGATCAGCATCAGAAGCGCGGCGATCCCCGGCGTTACCAGCTTGAAGGTGATGCGCCGAAAGGTGGTCGCGATGCCGGCGCCCGACATCATCGAGGCCTCCTCGAAGGCGGCGTCGGTCGAACGGAAAACCGAGGACAACAACAGGAAGCAGAGCGGCGTGTATTCGATGCCCTGGATGAGGATCATGCCGCCGAGCGAGTAAACGTTGAACACCGGCTCTGCGGCGCCGGTCAGGCCCGTCAGGAGCTGGTTAAGCGGGCCGGTCTTTCCGAGCAGCAGCAGGAAGGAAATCGTGTAGAGCACGCTCGGGATTCCCAGCGAGACAATCGAGACGATCATCACCAGCGAGCGAAGCGGCGTATCGGTACGCTCCACGATCCAGGCTTGGATACCGCCGAGGATGATCGCGAGAAGGGCCGAGCCTGCGGCGTAGACGGCCGACGTCAGAACTACGACGAAAAGGCCGTCGGTGTCGATCAGCGCCTGATAATGCCGCAGCGTGTAGGCGCCGAACGAACCGTCAAAATTGATCTCCTGCAGGCTCGACCGGATGAGATAGACGACCGGCGGCAGGATGAGGACGACAAGGACAAGGATCAGGCCGAGGACCAACGGCGAAAATTTCGGGAGATGCTTGGCGCCCGCGATCATGGCCAACCTTTCCCGCTTCAATCCGAGAGGACGAATTTGGGAATGGTGATTCCCGAGCCCGAATCTTCGAAAACCACGCGCACGCGCATGTCGCAACGTATGTCGTCCCAGGGCGTGCCGACGATGTTGCTCAGGAGCCGCGGTCCCTCGTCCAATTCTACGATCGCGACGACATAGGGCACCTCGTTCTCGAAGCCGGGGTGATAGACACGGTGATAGACCACGAAGCTGTAGATGCGCCCCTGCCCGCGCGATTCACGCCAGGCGAAATCACCCGACAGGCAATGGCGGCAGCGCTGCGAGGGCGGAAACCAGAACCGGCCGCAGGCATTGCAGCGCGGCAGCAGGAGCTTTTGCACCGCTGCGCCTTCCCAGAACGGCAGCGATTCCGGCGACGGATGGGGCAGAGGTTTGCGAGCGGGCTCGGCCATCAGCCGCGCTCCAGGATCAGCGTGGAATGGCAGACCTGATTGCCGCCATGGCCGGAGATGAGCGCGATCTCGGCATCCTTGACTTGGCGCAGGAGCGGATAATCGCGGCGCAACTGGCGCACGCCCTCGACGATCTGCAGCATGCCCTCGACATGGGCCTCCGAAAGCTGGCCGCCCGACGTGTTGGTCGGGAGTTTCCCGCTGAGGCGAAGTGCGCCCGACTGCACGAAGCCTCCGCCCTCGCCCTTCGCGCAGAAGCCATAATCCTCAAGCTGCACGAGAACCATATAGGTGAAGCAATCATAGAGCTGCGCGGTGTCGACCTCGTCGGGCGCGATGCCGGCCATCCTGTAAGCCGCTTCACCGCTTTGCTTGGCGGCGGTATGGATCATGTTCTCGTCCGCAAACCAGCCGGTGAGATTGTTGAAGCTGCCGAAACCGCGGATCATCACTGGCGGCGCTTTCAAATCGCGGGCACGTTCGGCCGAGGTGACAATGACGGCTCCGGCGCCGTCGCTGCGCAAGGAGCAATCGAAGAGGCCGAAGGGCGAAACGATTTGCCGGGCCTTGAAATAATCGTCGAGCGTGAGGGCTTTGCGGATCTGGGCCGCCGGATTCAGGCTCGCATATTCGCGAAAGGCGATGGCGATCTCGGCGAATTGCTCGCGCGTGGTGCCGAATTCATGCATGTGCCGCTGCGCACCGAAAGCATGGGCCGCCACGGCGCCGAAATAGCCATATTCGGGACCGAATTCCTGATCGTGCTGGCTATCGGGGCGGGTCTGGTTCTTGACCCGCGCCTCTTCGGATTTGTGCGTGCGCGACCACGCGTCGCGGCCATAGCCGCAGATCACCGTCTTTGCGAGACCGGCGTCGATCGCCATCACCGCGAGCGCGACGGAAAGAATCTGGCTGGCGCCGCCATTGTCCAGCGAGGTTGAGAAGCCCGCATTGATGCCCAGCCGCTCGCCGATCCTTTGATGGTGGGAATAGGAATCGTCCGGGCCGCGGCAGACGATGCCGTCGATGTCGGAGGGTTTCAGCCCGGCATCGTCCAGCGCATTGGCCATCGCCTCGATCAAGAGATCGAGGCTCGACACGTCGGGCACCTGGCCCAGCCGGCTGTTTCCCGCGCCCACAATGGCGCAGCGATTGCGCAAATGTTGCGATGGCGCGGTCAAGGAGAGCCGTCCTTGGCGCCGGCGCGTCCGATGCGCCGGAGGATTTCATCCGTATGCTGACCATAGTCCGGCGCGACGGTGCGGATTTCCGCCGGCGTGTCGCTCAATGTCACGCCGCCGCCCACCAGGGACACCTGCCCGAGTTTTGGGTGTGGTACCTCCCGCTTCAAACCCAGATGTTTCACCTGGGGATCGTCGAAGACCTCGTCCAGCGTGTAGATCGGCGCACTCGGCACATCATGCGCCAAGAGAAGCGCAAGCCAATGATCGCGGCCGCGTGTTTGGAACACGGCGCCAAGCAGCCCGTGCAGCACATCGTAGTTTTGCTGCCGGTCGCGCTTGGCCTTGAAGCGGGGATCGTCCTGCCATTCCGGATGGCCGGCGACTTCGGTTAACCCGCGCCAGAATTTGGTGGGCGAAGAGAGATGCACCACGAAGCCCTTCCGGTTCGCATCCAGGAACGCATAAACCTGTGCTGAATGGGTTCGCGTGGCACGCGAGGGCCGCTTGCCGGTTTCGAAGAGGCGCGCGGCGTTCTCGCCGAGGAATGCAATCGTCGCCGAGAGCAGCGAGGTATCGACGCGCTGGCCGCGCCCCGTCCTTTCGCGCGCCATCAACGCGCCCAATATCCCGTAGGCCGCCATCATCCCAGTCAGATGATCGGAGAGCGAGATTCCCATCGGCTGAGGATTCGACAGATCGGTGAGCACGCTGAGAAGGCCGCTCATCGCCTGGCCGACCGTGTCATAGCCGGCGCGCTGCGCATAAGGCCCCGACGGCCCGAAGCCGGTGATCGAGGCATAGACCAAGCGCGGATTGGCAGCGCTGAGAGTCTCATAGCCGAGGCCCAGACGGTCCATGGCGCCGACGCGGAAATTCTCGATCAGCACATCGGCGTCGGCGGCGAGCGCGCGAGCCGCCGCGAGGCCGTCGGCGGATTTCAGATCGAGCACGACGCTTTTCTTGTTGCGGTTCACCGAGCCGAAGGTGGCGCTGTAATCGGCCGCCCCCCAACCGCGGAAGGGATCGCCGCCGTCGGGCGGCTCGATCTTGATCACCTCGGCGCCGAGATCGGCGAGCATCATGCCGGCATAGGGGCCGCTGACATAGCTGGCGAATTCCAGGACCGTGATGCCGGCGAGCGCGCTCATCGTTCGGCGAAAGCTCCTGCAGATGGTGCCGCGATCATAAGCCGATCTGTAGCCCCGCGGCGAACGAGTGTTCTGATCGCCTGGATGGCCCGCGTTTGCGGGCCATGACAGTTCTTGATTGAACCCGAAGGGAAAAGCTTAACGGCCTTGGACGCCGCGCACCGCAGAAATGTCGCGATGCTTTTCGCCGCAGACATAGTCCGTTAGGCGCACATCGTTGCGCAGCTGATAGACGAAGCGCGCGCTCCAATCCCGCGTGAACATGTCGGGATCATGGACCGTCACCACATCTTCGAGCTGGTTCGGTGCCGTTTTGCGGATGCGCTCCACCGTCTTCATCGCGTCGCTGTGCGGCGCGCCGGTGGCGTCGAGGAAGGTCTTGTCGTTGAAACCGGCG
>DATHDZ010000146.1:0-3345 GCA_035318785.1 Micropepsaceae bacterium | reverse complement strand
GCGGCTAAAGGAACTTCGCCTGGCCAAGGAGGCCGCCGAGAAAGAAGGGGAAGGCACAAAAGCGAAGAAGGGCTCGACCTGAAGGTTCATTGCCGCCGGTAAGCGCGGAAGTCATATGCTTGTCGATGCTCGTCGATTTTGGCCCTGAGGGCGCGTCGGGGGGACATGTTGACCGAGCGTGCCAGATGAAGAGAGTCGCGGTATTCGGAAACACCGGCGGCGGAAAATCGACCCTCGCCAAACGTTTGGCAGATCTGACGCGGCTGCTGTTGTGGAAGCCAGCGCAATTCTGCCGGACAACAGACAGCAGGAATAGGTGACCGGAGGCGCGGCGCCCCGCACGCTTGGGCGGCGGCTAGTGGCGTGGCATGACCGCCTGGGACGCAAGTCTCCGGCGCGCTCGCGGTTGGCGGCCTCGTTATCTAGCGATCTCTCCTGCCCGCCGTGCTACCGTTCTCGGCATGACAGCCCTCAAGCAACTGGCCTTTTCTCTCGCGTTCGCCATCGCGGCGGTCGCCGCCGCCCAGTACATCATGTGGACCCTGAACGGCCAGCCATGAACGCCCCACGAGGGCGCACGCCGGCGCGAAGGCGCCGCGGCAGGTCGTACCCGACAGGTTGTCGGCGCCTTTGACTCGAGGTGACCAGGCCCGGATTCCTCCTATTGATCGGCGGCATTTCTGCGTTCACGCCACCCGCCAGGTTGGGATCCCATGGGCCGTCGACCGTGATAAGGAGCAGGTTTCCGTCTGGTCTGACCCAGCCCTCGTGAAACATCTTGCTCGGCGTGTAATTGTAGCCGCCAGGCCCCCATTCTTTCTCCTACTCTCCGCCTTCGGGCCTCATGATCCAGGTGCCTGACTGCGCCTCGATCGCGGGCGCCAGCAGCATGCTTCGGTTGGTCCCCAAGCTCGGGGTTTACGGGTGCCAAGCGCCGGCCAGGCCCCTTCACATCGACGCCTTCGCCCCAGCGGGGGCCATCTGCTCGAGCCGGTCGGCCAGCTGCTTCAGCTCCCACCCTCTCGCCAGCGCGGCGGCCTTGCGCCACGTCGGCTTTTGATTGCGCAAGCTGGGCAACGGCGCGGACCGGTTCATGGTGGCAATCCAGCGGAAGAGCCGCAGGCTGTCCGCCTGCGCGGCGAAGCGACCTGCACCGAGAGCGGCTTCGAGGGTGCCGTGCTTGCGCAGCAGCGCTGCCGCGCCAGCAGCACCAACACCGCGGGCTCCGGGCAGCTTGTCCGACGGGTCACCCCGCAGCGCGATGAAATCCGGGACCTGCCCGGGGTCCACCCCATAGCGCGCGCGGACCTCGGCAGGACCGATGCGCGCCATCTCGCCTGCGCGCACGGGATAGAGGATCGTGGTGCTGTTCGAGGCAAGCTGAAAGGTGTCACGATCACCGCTCGCGACCAGGGTCGTTCCGCCGCGCCGCTCCTGCGTGGCCGCCGCGGCGGCCAGGAAATCATCCGCTTCGTAACCCGCGGCCTTCGCATTCGCAAAGCCGCATGCGGCCACGAATTCCGGCAAGACCGCGAGCTGCTCGAGCAAGGCGTCGTCGAATGTCCGTCCGCTCTGATACGCGGGAAATTTCGTGTGGCGATCGGTGGGGACCTCCAGCGTGTCCCAAGCGACAAGCACGGCGCGCGGCTGCTCGGCGCGGTAGAGGCGCAAGAGAACATTGGCGAAGCCGAGAATGGCGCCGGCCGGCCGGCCGCTGCGTCCCAAGATCGTCTTCGGTAAAGCATGGTAGGAGCGGTGCGCGAACGAATCCCCGTCGATCACCAACAGCGGTTGCGGGGGCCTCTTCGGCACTTGCGCCTCGCGCGTGCTCGCGCTGCGAGGCTTGCGGCTCTTGCCGCGCGCAGACCTGCGCCGCGCCTTCGTCTGGTCGCGCAGCACCGCCCAGGCCGGGGCATGGTCGCTTGCGCCGTCCTTGCCACGGACCTCGCGATCCACCCCGGCGCCGACAAGGCGACCGGCGCTTTCCGCGCTCAAAAGCAGATGATCGATGCGCAGCCCGGCGTCGCGCGGCCAGCGATTACGCATGTAGTCCCAGAACGTGTACATGGGCGCATCGGGATGCAGGGTGCGGACGGCATCTGTCCATCCCTGGTCGAGAATACGCCGGAACGCAGCACGACTTTGCCGCTGGATCAGCGCATTCCCCGCATACGATCTGGTCGGATAGATATCGCGATCGGTTGGAACGACGTTGTAATCGCCGGCCAGCACGACCGGCGCTCCGGCGCCATAGAGTTCCGCCGCATGCGCCGCGAGACGTTCCATCCAGGCAAGCTTGTACGCGAATTTTGGGCCAGGTTGCGGGTTGCCGTTGGGCGCGTACAGCGACGCCACCAGCACGCCATTCACGGCCGCCTCCAGATAGCGACTCTCGCGGTCAGCAGGATCGCCCGGCAGCTTGGTCTGCGTGACGATGGGTTCGCAACCGCGGGCGAGGATGGCAACGCCGTTCCATGACTTTTGGCCGTGCCAAGCGGCGCCGTATCCTGCCTGCTCGATCGCCGCTTGCGGAAACTCGGAATCGGCCGCCTTCAACTCCTGCAGACAGACGACGTCGGGTTCGGCCGTACGCAACCAGTCGAGGAGATTGGCCAGACGCTTGTTCACGTTGTTGATGTTGAAGGTCGCGATTTTCATTCGTCAGCCGGTCGGCCACACGATCGGGCCGCAGGGAGGAGATCTTGACGGAAAACCGGCAGGCATTCGACCAGCCATCCGGAAAGACCGCTAAAGGAGGTGGACGACTTTACAGCCGGAACTTTTTGGGCGGCGAAGCTTTGTTCCGGACTTTCCAGGAGGAAGAGCCATGGCCGTCAACAAACCAACAGGCGACAACGCGCGCAAGGGCGCGGTGCGCAAGCGCTCCCAGCTCGAAACCAAGGCGATGGGCGAGAAGCACTGGACCAAGCGCAGCAAGGCGTCCGGTCAGTTCATGGACCAGAAGGACAAGGGCAAGTTCAAGGGCGTGCGCAAGGAGAAATGAGCTCGAGCACAATCGCTACAGATTGAAGCACGATTTCGCTCTGCGCATTTTTGATCAGAACGTCCTGCAACTTTTCGGAATCAATGCGCTAGCCCGCCTTCTTCGCCCGCGCGCTCGAGCGTCCCGCCTTCTTGGGCGCCCGAGCGTTGGCCGCGCTCCGCGCGGGCTTGCGCCGTTCGCCCTTGCGGTCGGTTTCGACACTCCGGCGCAGCGCATCCATGAGGTTGATGACCTTCGACGGCTCGTTGCGAGGCGCCTCGATCTTCTGGCCGGACTGCTTCTTCTTCAAGAGATCCTTCAGCGCCTCTTCGTAGCGGTCCTCGAAGCGCTCCGGCTCGAAG
>DATHDZ010000145.1:0-3665 GCA_035318785.1 Micropepsaceae bacterium | reverse complement strand
GGGCCCATCGAGACGAACTGCATCCTCGCGCCCGACGTGAACAAGCCGGCAGCGTAGTTCCTTCGTCACCATGGCCGGGCTCGACCCGGGCCGTGGTGAGGGGACAAAAAAGCCCTCGGGCGGTTATGCACGAGGGCTGATTTGCATTTGCGATAAACGCGTTTACTCGAGCGGCTCGACTTTCATCACGATCGCCTGATGGTTGGCGCCGATCCAGATGCCGGGCCGGGCGCCGTAATCATCGACCGCGATGCGCCGCGAATTGGTTTCGATCGGCATCAGGAATTGCACCGCCTTTCCGGTCCTGGGATCAATGCGGGTGACGCGATCGTCCATCATATTGTCGGTCCAGACTTCGCCGTTCTTGTCGATCTGCGCGTCATAGGGCGCCACATATTGACCGGGAACTTTCCATTCCATGAACTCGCCCGACTTGGTGTCGAACATCGCGATCTTGTCGGCGCGCCATTCCGCGAACCACAGCCGGTCCTGGTTGTCCATGCGCCCACGCCGCGGCCGCGAATAATCGGACGGCGTCTTGTAAGACGTCACCGCGCCGGACTTGGCGTCGATCTTCCAAACGTATTGGCTGGGAAAATCCATCAGATAGGCGTTGTTGTGCGAGTCGGTATAAACGCCATAGGCCGAATGGTTCTCGCCCTTCGGACGATCCTTGAAGGGAGACTTCCAGCCCTCGAACTTACCGGTCTTGATGTCGAAACGGCTGACCACCGGCTTTTCGGCGCTGTTGATCCAGGCCTTGCCGTCGACGTGCGAATTGACCGGCGCGACCATGGCGGTCTGGGTCTCGTCGTCCAGCATCTCCTTGGGAACCGGATAGAAGGTGAACTTCTCGGTCTTGCGGTCGAATTTCGCAGCGCCCGTCTGGTTCATCATGCCGATCCAGATATTGCCCTGCTTGTCGAATTCCAGATCGAGATTGCCATTCGAATAATCGCCGGGCCGCGTCTGCGGATAGGTGTATTCGACGACTTTGCCGGTTTTGGGATCGAGCTTGGACAGCGAGTTCTCGCCGAAATCTGTCACCCAGACGAAGCCGTCATCCCCCATCACCGCATCATGCGGCTGCATGGATTTGCGCGGCAGATCATAGGAGGTGATGAGGACCTTGGTGTCCTTGCCCCTGGGCCGCGGGAATGCCTTGAGCGCGAATTTGTGCTCGGGCGCGGTCGAGAGATTGATCGTGGAGATGTATTCGGCCAGCCGGTCCAAGCCGCCGAAGGTGCGGGCCTGATCGCGCTGCACGATGCGCTTCTGCACCAGAACCGGGAACGCCTGGCTGGAAAAATCCGCCATGCGGGCGAAGACGTCGGTCTTGAACTCATCCTTGGTGTAGGCGGACATCATCGGGCGCGCCAGCGTGTGGCAGGTGGCGCAGGCGACGAGGTCGCGCTTCTGGTCTTCGGTTCCGGGGGCGCTGACGAGCCATTCGGAATTGGTCATCTGTGGCGCGATATTGGCGGTGTCGTTCAGCTTCACGTCGGCGGTGGTGCCGTTGGCGGTGACATCCACGGCTTTGGGACCGTTGAGCACATAACCGATGGCGCGGATCTTCAGCGAGTAGTGACCGGGTTCGAGGCGGCCGGCCGGGAAGCTGTATTGCCCCTTCTCGTCGCTGACCACGGTGAAGGACATGTTCGCCCCATCCTTCTTGGCGGTGACGAGCACGCCTTCCATGGCGCCTTCCTTGGCGGAGGTTACCTTGCCGCTCAGCCCGGTCGCGGCGAAGGCATGGGTCGCGTTCGCGCTCATGAGCACGGCCGCGCCTAAGAGCAGCGACACTTTCATTCTCTGCATCGGTTCCTCCTGGATGGTCCCAAATATGCCAAGCGCCCGCGCAAGGCGGGTAAAATAACCTGAGGGAAGTGTTCGCCAAACACCCCTTCTAGTCAACGGGAGGCGCGGTCGTGGGTCAGTTTGGATTTGGTCAGAAATGAGCGGGCTCGAATAAATAATCCTTCGCTATCCGCTCGCGAAAGCATTTCCCGTGGCAGTACCAGATTTGCCATTTGTCAGCTGCAGTTTCGACTGTTAGGCGGCAAGGGTCCGTACCAATCTCCTCAATAGCTTGGCCGCAAAAACGGCACAGCCCGCCTACTCCACCCTGCTCGTCGGCCACGACTTGCTCTACCCGAAAACCCGCCAATGTTAGAGGCGCAACAGGAACTTATTTCCCCCTCCCCCAACGCGGGGTCGAGGATCGGACTACGAAAGGTCCGGTGGACCTTTCGCCGATCCGAGGGTTAGGGGTGGGGGGAGGCACTTTTTGCGCAGCGAGCGAACACGCTCGAACGTCATAAGAGCCCCCCACCCGCTCGCGCGGGCCGCGCTCGCGACCTCCCCGCGTTGGGGGAGGTCGGGGTGCAGTATTCGCGGCGGGAGGGGTGAATTGAGCCCAGCAAGCCACCAAATGCAGTGGGGAAACCCCCAGATCCGGCGGGTTTTCGGTATCTGGCCTAAAGGCCGGGCTTTCGGTTACGGTTCATTGGTAAATGATGTGTCAAATTCGCTCGCGCTTCGGCATCAGGCGGACGACGTCCCGCCATCGGGTGGCCGCAGCCAAAGGAGGGCGACCGTGAATGCTTCCCTAAGCTTGCGAGCCCGCTTCGTCACCAAGCCCATCCTTTCCTGGTATCGGAAAGTCCTTCCGGCCATCTCGCCGACCGAACGCGACGCGATCGCGGCGGGTACGGTGTGGTGGGACGCGGATCTGTTCTCGGGCAAACCCGATTGGAACAAACTGCGCGGCTTCCCCAAGCCGGCGCTGACCGCCGAAGAACAGATGTTCCTCGACGGCCCGGTCGAGAAGCTTTGCGGCATGTTGGATGATTGGCAGATCCGCCGCGACGGCGACCTCCCCGAAAACGTCTGGGCCTTCATCCGCAACAATGGCTTCATGGGTATGATCATTCCCAAGGAGCATGGCGGCCTCGGATTCTCCGCGCTGATGCACAGCCATGTGGTGATGAAGATCGCGAGCCGCAGCGCGGCGGCGGCCGTTACCGTGATGGTGCCGAATTCCCTCGGCCCCGCCGAGCTGTTGATGCGTTACGGCACCGACGCGCAGCGCAATTATTATTTGCCGCGCCTCGCGGCCGGTCAGGAGATCCCCTGTTTCGCGCTGACCGCGCCCGAAGCCGGGTCGGATGCCGCCTCGATCCCGGACCGCGGCGTCGTCTGTTACGGCGAGCACAAGGGCAATCGCGTGCTGGGCGTCAAGATCACCTGGAACAAGCGCTACATCACGCTTGCCCCGGTGGCGACGATTCTCGGCCTCGCCTTCCGCCTCTACGATCCGGACCATTTGATCGGCGATAAGGAAGACATCGGCATCACGCTTGCGTTGGTGCCCACCAACACGCCGGGCGTGCAGATCGGACGGCGTCATTATCCCGCGGACCAATCCTTCCAGAACGGCCCGACGAGCGGCAAAGACGTCTTCGTCCCGATGGACACCATCATCGGCGGCAAGGACCGCGTCGGCCAAGGCTGGCGCATGCTGATGGATTGCCTGGCTGCGGGCCGCGCGATTTCATTGCCTGCGCTCGGCACGGGCGCCGCCATGTTCTGCGCCCGGCTGACAGGCGCCTATGCGCGCGTGCGCCGTCAGTTCGGCCTTCCGATCGGGCGCTTCGAAGGCATCG
>DATHDZ010000144.1:0-6630 GCA_035318785.1 Micropepsaceae bacterium | reverse complement strand
ACCTGACCCACTTGAAGAACCAGACTATGCTTGGCGGATCGGAAAATGAAGTGGCGGTCACCGTCCTAACTCAAAAGCTTACAGAGATGAGATTCGCCAATTACAAAGAACCACCATTTCCCGACTAACGAACCACTTCCCATAGGTTGACCTGTCCAGGCCCCGGCATCGACCTGACCAGTTTCCGCTCACGAAGGCGGCGGAGCCTTCCTTGAACACGTTTCATCATCGTGCCGACCATCACCACATCGGTGGTCTTCAAGCCCATCTCGCCCATGACCAGAAGCGCTAGGGCGTGGCTGGTCGTCGGCTCTGAGGTTTGCCTGAAGGTGGTGAGCAGAAAGCGCCCGATATTGAACCTTCCGCCGTTCTGTAGTGGCGGTAGTCGCCTACGCGCCCGGATCGCCTTCATGTCAATCGACGGGTCGAATATCCGAAGCGTCGCGTCGATGTTTTCGAGGTCGATTGCAAGCTGGCGAATATGAAGCTGGAGCCCTTCAATCTGACTTGCGATTTCGACGCGCTTGGCCTTCAGACCCGAAAGAACATGCGGTTCTGCCATCCCGCATGATCTCGCCAAATCCCGCGAAATCCCATATTCTGCTAGGTGTGTTTGCTACCTAATACCGCATATTTGTCATAGACCACATGGGTGAGCTTTACCGCGGTACCTTGGAGGCGGCGGGCGAGAAAATCGCGCGCCGCCAGAGCGAGCTTGCGCTCCTCGGCGCAACGCGCTTCCAGTTCGGGCGCGTCAACGCCATCGATCCGTACCCGGACGATCAGCGTCTGCCCCAGCCAGATCGCAGCCCTCACTTCGATGGTATCGCCGTCCACCACCCGCTCGACCATTGCCGTCACCGGGCCGGCCAGCGCCTCGCCGGCTAGAAGCTGCGGCGCAGGCATCCCGCCCTCTTGCGTGGCGGCCACTAACAAAAGCAGCGCGCCGGCAAAGGCCGGCAGAGTTGAGGCGCGATGTTCCGCCATGGATCATCACTGCGACGATTGCCCGGGCGAGGCTAGTACAAAACAAGAACAAAAACTAGAAATCCGAGGCGATGCCCTTCTTTTCCCAATCGCCATAGCGTGTCGGTTCCGGCCCTTTGGGACCGTTCACTTCCTTGGGCTTGGGCCCTGCGGCTTCCTCGGCGAGCTTGGCGGCTTTTCTGCGTTCTTCGGCCTCGGCCAGGGCGCGCTGTGCGGCAGGAGGCAGGTCAGGCCGCGGGGCTGCCTCGTCCTTTTTTTCTCCCGCGCCATCGGCCATGGATTCTATCTTTTCCAAAAGGATCGCAATTCCTACATAACGAGCGGCGGCCGCGCGCAAAAGAGGCGGCCGCCAGTTTGAGGATATTTCGATGAATCTGATTCGTACCGGCGTTTTGATGGCTGCGTTGACCGGCCTCTTCCTTGCCATCGGTTATTTGATCGGCGGCGAGGCAGGCATGGCGATGGCCTTCCTGTTCGCGCTCGGCACCAATTTGTTCGCCTATTGGAATTCGGACAAGATGGTCCTTTCCATGTATGGCGCGCGCGAGGTGGATGAGACCACCGCGCCCGATCTTGTGCATCTGGTTCGCGTGCTCTCCGAGCAGGCGGGTTTGCCCATGCCCAAGGTCTATATCGCGGAGAATCCGCAGCCCAACGCCTTCGCCACGGGGCGCAATCCCGAGCATGCCGCTGTGTGCGTTACCACAGGCATCCTCGAGCGATTGAGTCAGGAGGAGCTTGCCGGCGTGCTGGCGCATGAGCTTTCCCACGTGAGGAACCGCGACACGCTGATCATGACCATCACCGCGACGGTCGCCGGCGCCATCTCGATGCTGGCGAATTTCGCATTCTTTTTCGGCGGCAGCGAACGGCGCAACAATCCTTTGGGCGCGGTCGGGGGCATTCTCATTCTGATCCTCGCGCCTCTCGCGGCCATGCTGGTGCAGATGGCGATCAGCCGCACGCGTGAATATGAGGCCGACCGCAGTGGAGCTTTGATCTCGGGCCGCCCGCTCTGGCTGGCTTCGGCCTTGCAGCGGATCTCCTCGGCCGCCGATCGCGTCGAGAATGCCGATGCCGAGGCGCATCCCGCCACGGCGCATATGTTCATCGTCAATCCGCTCCATGGTGGGGGGCTGGCGAGCATGTTCGCAACCCATCCTCCGATGGAGCAACGCATCGCCCGGCTCAAGCAAATGGCGGCGCAAATGGGCCAGGAACCGCAAGCGGGTCCGTGGAGCGAACCTACAGCTTGACCCATCTTCGAGCCGGCCGGAGGCTCGGGCGATGAGCGCGCCCGTCAAAAGACAAAGCCAGCCCGAATCCGTGCCCGGTTACGCGGCGCGCAAAGCTGCCGTGGCGATCCTCTCGGACGTGCTGCGCCGGAAGCGGCCCCTCGATGTCGCCGCATCCGATGCGCTGGCCGAGGCGAATTTGCCGGCGCGCGACGCGGGCTTCGCACGCGCCATCGCGACCACCAGCCTGCGGCGCTTCGGCCAGCTGGAAGCGCTCATCCGACAATTCGTGCCCAAATCGCCGCCGCCGCACAAAGCCGGGCCGACGCTGGAGATTCTTCTCGCGGGCGCCTGCGAGCTTTTGTTTCTCGGCGTCGCGCCCCATGCGGCGGTGGATGCCGCCAATCGGCTGGCGCAATCCGATGCGAAGGGGGTGCATTTCAAGGCGTTGATCAACGCCGTCTTGCGCCGCGTCGCGAAAGAAGGCGAAGCGGCCATCGCGGCGCAAGATGCGGCGGCGCTGAACACGCCCGATTGGCTGTGGCCGCGCTGGATCGCGAATTATGGCGAGGAGACCGCGCGAGCCATCGCCGCCGCTCACCTCCCGGTTCCGCCGCTCGACCTCACGCTGAAATCGCCCGATGGTCCGTATGCTGACCTTAAGGCCGAGCGGCTCGCGCCCGGCCGCCTGCGTCTGAACGATGCCGGGCGGATAGAAGAACTGGCCGGATTTCATGATGGAAGCTGGTGGGTGCAGGATTTCGCCGCCACCCTGCCCGCCCGGTTGTTCGGAAATATTCGGGGCAAAGCCGTGATCGATCTCTGCGCCGCGCCCGGTGGCAAGACGGCTCAGCTCGCGGCAGCCGGCGCCAATGTAACCGCCGTCGACATATCGTCCGACCGCGTCGCTGTGATCGGCGAGAACCTCGCGCGGCTGAAGCTTGCCGCCGATCTCATCATTGCCGATGCGCGCGATTGGCGCCCGCCCGCGCCCGCACCCCTCGTTTTATTGGACGCGCCCTGTACATCCACAGGAACGATCCGCCGCCATCCCGACCTTCCCTGGCTCAAAACGGCGGCCGACCTTTCCATATGCGAGAACCTGCAGCGCGATTTGCTCGACGCTGCCGCCGAGATGACGGCGGAAGGCGGCACGCTTGTCTATGCGGTCTGCTCGCTCGAACCGGAAGAGGGCGAGGAACAGATCGAGACGTTCCTCCGCAGACGGAACGATTTCGCGCGTGCCCCGATTGCGCCCGAAGAGGTTTTCGATGCGCAGTTCGTCTCGCGCGTAGGCGATCTCAAGACCCTGCCGTCCTATTGGGGCGAAAAAGGCGGCATGGACGGTTTCTACGCCGCCCGCCTCACCCGGGCGCAGTAACAGGACATTCTGGGCATTGGGGTTTTGACTGTTGTAATACTGTCCAGAGGCGAACGCGCCTAGCGCGATTAAGGATTCCGTCTGTTGGAATCCTGGAAAGCCGCCAAACCCAAGAAGTGAGAGCGCATACTTGCCCAAGCAGCTGAAAGCACCGAAGTCTATCGAAGAGCGGATGCAGGATTGTGAGACGCACCTCTCCTTTCTGTGGGAGGCGCGCGAATGCTATCGAAACGATCGCGAACGGTACAAGCAAGTTGCTGGAGAGCTTCGTGTCCTTGTCTGTAGGTTCGGAAGCAATAAGCCGCTCCTGCTCGACATGATGGATCACTTCGGCTTTGTCTACGAAGTCCAACCGCCAGGGCCGCCGTTTGAAAGACAACCGATTCCGCTCGTCGGATGGCGAGATGATCCTGTTGTTCAGGAACTAACGAAGGCACTAGAGGAAGCGTTTGGCGATGTGGAAAAACTAGCTGCAGTTCTGGCCCGGCAAGCCACACTTCGCATGGCCCTGCCCCTGAGGCGTTACGTGGACGACGGTCTTGCCGTTTTTATTCGGCCTTATGACTACAGTTTCTCTAATCTCACTCGCGCGATCGCTGAGCAATCCGGCGTAGCCCATGAGGATGAAGGAATTGAGGAAGGCGTTGCAGCAATGCATCAGATTACAATAGGCAACGATCACAGCCACATAGTCGCTCTAATCAATTTTGGAGATACCATTCTTCAGGCCGGGATGGAGTTCCTCGCTTTCATGGTAGCTAGCCGAGGCTACTCACTTCGGCGTTTTCAGTTGAGCCCGGTCTAGCTGGATCGAACTCACACGCGACGCCCGAAACCGAAAGGCGAGGTCAACGAAAAAATCATGGCGCGGTGAGGTCGAATTATTCCAACCGGCCCAACGCGTAGGCGATCGCAAGATAGATCCGCCCCGTATCGGCCGTGAGCAGAGTCGATGCCAGAAACCCGTCGCGGTCGCCGTCGCGCGCCTTCGCAAGCATGCCTTCGAATTCCGTCATATAGGACTCGGCGGCCTCGTGAAAACGCGGATTGTCGCGGTATAGCTCGGTGATGCGGTTGACCGATTCGGGGCCGATCGACGCGGCGAGCCTGCGCGCGAACACGCCGCGGTCGCCGTCGAGGTAGCGCCGCCACAAAGCGGGGTCGGCGGTCTCGCCGGCAAGATCGTCCAGATCGCCCGCGAGATCGGCGAGCGCCGCCTGCAGTGCCGCCAGCGCAGCGGTATTTCCGTCCTTCAATCCCGGCTTCCCACCAACTTCCGCTGCGGCAAGGACAGCGGAGAGATCATAGCTTCCTCTTATGCGGGGGGTCGGGCGATCCTCGCTGCGGCGTTTCGCGCCGGTGATGCGGCGCGCGAGCCCGCGCAATCCTTCGCCGGGACTCTCGGGCGGGGGCGTCTCGCTATGCGGTATCGAAACCGGCTCTTCGGAAGCACGCCGGCTGCTGCGCGCCTGAAGTGTCGTTATCGCGCGGGCAGAAATGTCGAGCATCTGTTCGGTCTCGGCGCGCAAGGTCTCGCGCACCCGCTGCGCTTCCTGCGCCGCGATGCCGGGGATCTTCACCATATGACGCTCGGCTTCTTCGGCGGTGCGGGCGAGGACGGCACGCGCCTTCTCGGCTTCCTCCGCAACCGAAGCCGCCGCGCGCAAGAGCTGGTCGCATTGTCCCATGGCTTCGCCGACGAATTCCACCGAGCGCCGTTTCGCTTCGGCCGTGCTGTCGGCGATAAGGGCTTGGGCGCTGACCGCGGCTTCCCGCAAGGCTTCGGTCAGTCGCGAAATTCCGGCCGCGGCGGAATCGGTGGTTTCCTTCACGCTCTCGGCGTCCTTGACGAACCCGGAGGCAAGCTGCACCGAGCGCGCCGCGCTTGTCGTCATCGCCGCATCGATGCGGCGCAAACCGGAATCGGTAAGGTCGTCTAAGCGTTGCGCCTGGCCGGCAAGAGCCGTGGCGGCTTTTTCCGCCGCATCGCGTTGGGTATCCAGCACGCCCTGAAAGGCATCGGCCTCTTCTTTTAGCCGCGTGAGCAATTCCGTCATCGCGATTCGCTGGCGTTCCTGGCGCGCCAGCACGAATTCCGCGCGGGCAGCAGCCGCATCGCCGACGGTCTCGATCTGCTTGGCCTGGCGGTCGAGCTCGATGGCTGCGGCTTGCGGCGCATTGGCGGCTCTCTCCGCAGCATCGCGGAATTGGTGGACCTGAGAATCCAGCGTCTGGCCTGCGGCCTTCAGTTCGCCGCCCGCCGCTTCCATGATCGCCTTGAGCTGCGCGGTCTTGCCAGCCAGCAATTCTGCCGCGCGCGCGGAAACGTCATCGATGCGCCCAGCGAGATCCTCAATTCCTTCTCGTTCGGAATGAAGCCGCTGCGCGATGGTTTCCGTCTTGACGGCGGCGCGGGCGCTCGCCTCGTCGAGCTGCGCCACGCGATCCTCGAGCACCGTTTCCAGCGCGCGCATGCGCCCAAAGGCGCCGTCGAGCCCCGTGGACAAGGCGTCAAGTTCGCGGCGCACGGCGCGGCCCAAGCGTTGGGCACTCTGAATCGCATTCTCGTCGGTTGCGGTCAGGCGCTCGGAGACGGCAGCAAGATGGCGCGCCGTGTCGCTGAGGGTTTGGGCGCGAGCCAGCGCGAGAGCCGAAGCGACGATGAGAAGCGGCGGCAGGAAGGTGACAACGGCGACAAAGGAAAGCAGCTGCGGATCAAGCCGCGCCAAGCCTTGCACACCGAAATAGCCCCACAGATAGGCGCAAGCGGCGCCGGCCCAAAATGCGGCCATGATGCCCGCAAAGATGAGCATGCCCCGCGCGCCGCGGGGCGCCTCGGTCTCCGGAACGGGCGTATGTTCCGGCGTGCCGTCAATGTGGAGGACGTCCTTTGCGGGGGCGGAGTCCTTCTCATCCCCGGCGATTTGGGCTCGCAAACTCACCATGGCCTGACCCTGTGTACCTTCGGCTGGGGCTTATTCCGCCGGAATTGAGGGACCGATCGGGGCCTGAAGGCGGCGCCCGCGA
>DATHDZ010000143.1:0-3998 GCA_035318785.1 Micropepsaceae bacterium | reverse complement strand
TTTCATCAAGGCGGGCATCAAGGACGGGAAAGTCTCCAACAGCGTTCCGAGTCTCGTTCACGCGGTCTTTGGCGTGCCTGCGCATGAAGTTCATGGCGCCGTGTTTGCCTTCGTTTCGGAGTGGCTTTCGCAATTTGCCTCTAAGGGGTCCCTTCCCTTCGTGCCGCATATGGTCAATCTTCCGGCGACAAACGAGGACCTGCGCCGGCAACTCAACATTCCGAATTCGGCGCTGGTGATCGCCTCCTATGGAGGTGAAGATTGCTTCAATGTGCCGTTTGTGCCGGCGGCTGTTATGGAAGCGCTACAGAAGCGGCGGGATTTGTTTTTTCTGTTCATGAATTTTCCGCCGTTCCTGGTGCATGAACGCGCGATTTTCCTGCCCGGCAATCCCGATCCGGAATTCAAAACACGCTTCATCAACACATGCGACGCCATGATTCACGCCCAGAGGTTGGGCGAATCGTTCGGCCTGGCGTGCGGCGAATTTTCCAGCCGCCAAAAACCCGTGATCACATTCGGCGGTTCCTACGGGCGCAGCCACATCCAAATTCTCGGCGACAAGGCGATTCTCTACAACACCGAGCAGGAGCTGGTTCTCATTCTGCTCAACCTCACCAAGCAGTTCATCGGCGGACAAACCTGGGACAACTACTCGGAACAGTTTGCTCCCGCCCCGGTGATGGAAAAATTCAAGCAGGTGTTTCTGGGTGCCGGCGTTTAATCGATGCCGTACGCGCCTCAGAAGTCCGGCTTGTCCGCTTGCGGGATCGGCTCTAGGTCATAGTTGAAAAAATTCTGCGTATCCTCGGCGCATGCCTTTTCGGGCAGCGGGCCCAAATGCACACCCCGATATCGTTGAATCCCCGACCAGACCATGTTGAAGGCGCCCGGGTCCTCGACCGTCACCATCGCCTCAAGCGTCTTGCCGCCTTCGATGAGCCTGAAACGCTCCGTGACGTGGAGCTGATCGGTGTGAGGCGTCCGGTAATTGTCGATAAGCGTCTTGTCGTTCAGTCCGATGGTGTCGACCACCAGCGTGTCACCTTCGTAATGGCCGACCGATTCGCCATACCAGGACGGCTTGGGTCGCGCGGAATGTTTCTGGTTCAGATAGACCCGGCGCACGCGGTGATCATCATGCCCGATCAGCCAGACTTCTTTGGGCGTCTGGATGAAGAACAATTGCCCCGGATCAAGCAGAAACGCCGGCACGCCGGGTGTCCAGCATCTCACTTCGCGGTTGAACATGGGTTTGCCGGCCAGCACCGCGTCATTGACCTTTCTCAGCGCTGCGACAACCCATGGCTTTAGAATGGGATTGGAGAGGTCCGAGACGCGGAAGGTGGGCTGTTGGCCGGTTGCGATGGCGACTTGGTTGCTGATGAAGGGATGGGCCTTATCGGACACGACCGGGCCGGGCCCGCTGGGCGGCGGCAGGAATTCCATGCCGACGCCTTCCCAGCTTACGTCATCAGCAGAAAAATCCGGCACGCCACGCGCCGCTGGTTCGGCGGCGAATGTCAGTGCGGCGCCGCAAAGAATCCCCGCAAGAACTCCGCCGATGATCAGTGATTTGTGTGTGACCTTATTTGAAGCTGTTTCGGACATAAGTTTGCAGCCCCGCGAAGCCGGTCGGATATATGCGCCATGATCCCGGCGACGCCTGAGTGAATCTTTCGCAATCTTTGGGGGGAATTATCCGGTAGCGCGCCGATCAGGAGCCGCTGCGGATGGACCAGGGCCGTTTCCCGCGTTCGGCGGCAACGGTTTCGACGCTGATGCCGTCGATACCGAACGTCAATGCCGTGGCGCCGTCCCGCGCGACGTCGAATCGATCGAGCACAATCTCCGGGCCGCGGCAGGAACGGCGGATCGGGACGGCGCTGACGACGATTCTGGCGCGTGCGCAATCATCCACCAGCGCCGCCGCACGAAGCGACAATGCGACAAGGCGGTGATCTTTGCCTTCGGCCACACAGCCCAATTCATCGCAATGGGCGCCCAGCCTCGCGGCCGCGACATCGCGCCGGTCGCCATCGCGAAGCAGCCATTGCGAAGCCGTGTAGTCGTCCGGTTTTTCGCCAAGGATCACGAACGTTCCCTCCGCCGTTCGGACGGCAGCGGAAAGACCGTCGCGCGCGATCAACACATCCGCAGGCGCGCTATCGAGAATGGCCGCGAGCGCCAATGTGATCGGCATGAGACCGAACCAACGCCAGCGCTGACGCCAAAGGGCAATCCATAACCCGCCCAGAACGATCGCAACCAAAGCAGCGGCAGGCCAGGCGCGCACCAATGTCGCTGCGCCGGGCAGATCCGCAACCCAATGCGCGATGCCGGTCATAATATGCACGCCCCAGCCCATGATTTGGAGCGGTCCGTTCTCCAAACCGAATGGCATCAGAATGACGGCGATCGCTGCCCACGGCATGATCACGAAGGCGACCACCGGTTCGGCGAGGAAATTGGCGAGCAGCGAATAGGACGCGGCGCGATCGAAATGGTAGATGGCGAAGGGCGTCGTCGCCAGCGTCGCAACCACGCTTGCCAGGATCATGCCGATCACGTAGCGGCGCGTTTTGCGCCACAGCAGCAGTGCGCGACCCGGGGCGCCGGCATCCGTCCGTGGCCGGGATGCGCCCCATTCGGCAAGCGCGATCAAACCGATCACCGCGGCAAACGACATCTGAAACCCGGGATCGATAATGTTCTCCGGCTGGAAAGCCAGAAGGGCGAGCGCGGCCAGAGCCACCGCGCGCATCGAAAGCGCCGGTCGGTCGGCCATGACGCCGAGCAGCATCATCGAAAGCATCAGATAGGAACGCACTGCCGGCGAACCGCCGCCACTGATGGCGAGATAGAAACTCGCACTAAGGAAGGCGGCAGCAGCAGCCCATTTCTTGATGGGCTGAGTCAGGGCCACGCGCGGCCACAATGCCAGCAAGGCCCGCAGCGCCCAAAACACCCCAAGCCCCGCAAGCGCCAGATGCAGCCCCGAAATCGAGAGCACATGCGCAAGGCCCGAGTCGCGATAGGCTTGTACGTCTTCTTCCCCGATCTCGCCGCGCTCACCGGTGATCAAGGCCGAAGCAATGCTGCCGTCGGGGCCGGGAACGGCTGCCGCGATGCGACCGGTCATGGAGAGGCGCAGATTTTCGATCCGGTCCAGCTGGCGATCAAGAAAGCCTGCCGGCGGCGCGGCTTCCAGAGGCTTCGGCGCGCCATAGGTGAAGCCGACGGCGCCGATACCGTGGAAATAGGCCCAGCGCGCGAAATCATAGCCATGGGGCATAGACGGTTCAGGCGGCGGGCGCAGCACGGCAAGCGCCGACACCATGGCGCCCGGCTGCGCGACGGCGACCGCCTTGGTGCCGATCAACGTCAGACGCACATAACGGGGCGGCGTGGTCTTTCCATCCCCCAGCTTGGACGGGGCAAGGACAATGCGCGCTTTGTTGGGCGCTTTGATATCGACGGTTTCGATACGGCCGATGAGCGGAACCGGTCCGAGGTCACGCGTTATCACGGGCGCATCGATCATGAAGGTACGCAGCTTCGCTGCGGCAAAACCAAGCGCTCCGGCAGCGAGAAGGACACAGAGAAACCGCATGACGGTTCCCACGCCGCGCGGCGGGCGAAGGCTGCAGAGGAGGCCCGCCAATCCAACCGCGCCGGCAAGCGCAAGCGAGGGCTCGGCCTTCAGCGAAAAATAGATTGCGATCCCGCTGCCAAACGCAACGACACACCAAGCAAGCCACCGCTCTTCCTCGGCGGCGAGATTGCGTGCGAGCGCGCCCGCCAAACGCATCAGCGCCGCCCCGGACGCACCAGCCTCAATTGCGGCGACGGTGCCCGGCACAGCCACGTCGTTCGCGACGGCGGGGCGCAAGCGAAGCCAAACGGCGATGGCGCGCAGGCGCACGAGGCCTATTCCCATGGCCCCCCCTTTGCTAGAAGCCACCACCGAAAGAGTGATAATGGCTGAAAAACCCACG
>DATHDZ010000142.1:0-13684 GCA_035318785.1 Micropepsaceae bacterium | reverse complement strand
ACGCGCAATCCGGGCGGCGGCAATTTCGCGCTCCATGAGGATCACACGTTCCAGGTCACCAAGCTCATTCGCGCCGCCACCAACAAGCCCGTCTGGGTGAAGCTCTCGCCCAATGCCGGCGATGTCGTCGCCATCGGTCTTGCGGCGGAAGAAGGCGGCGCCGACGCGCTGGTGGTTTCCAACACGATCCTGGGCCTGAAGATCAACATCGACACGTTCCGTCCCGCCATCGGCAATAAGTTCGGCGGCATTTCCGGCCCCGGCATCAAGCCGATCATCGTGCGTATGGTGCATCAGGTCTCACAGCGGGTGAAAATTCCGGTCATCGGCTGCGGCGGCATCTGCAAGGTCGAGGACGTCGTTGAATATATGCTGGCCGGGGCGACCGCCGTGATGCTGGGCTACATCATCTTCCGCAATCCCTCATCTCTGGTCGCGATCATCGATGAGCTTGGCGAATGGTGCGAGAAGCGCGGCTTCAAGCGTGCCGCCGATCTCACGGGCGCGATGATCAACGATCCCATCGCCGAGACATTCTCCGCCGCGGCCGCACCCATCGGCCAAGGCCACAAGACCTTCGTCCCTGCCGAGTAGGAGCGCATGACGGATCGCATCACCATCAGGAAGCCCGACGATTGGCACCTGCATGTGCGCGACGGGGCCATGCTGAAGGCGGCGCTGCCTTTCACCGCCGCCCATTTCGGGCGCGCCATCATCATGCCCAATCTGTTGCCGCCGGTTCTGACCGTGAAGGACGCCATTGCCTATCGCAAGCGCCTGATGGCGGCATTGCCCGAAGGCTCGAACTTCCAGCCGCTGATGACGTGTTACCTCACCGATGCAACCGATCCCGACGATGTGGAAACGGGATTCCGCGAAGGCGTGTTCACCGCGGTCAAGATGTATCCCGCCAACGCAACGACGAATTCCGCCTTTGGCGTCACGGATTTCCAGCGCATCCGTCGCGTGCTGGCGCGCATGGAAAAGATCGGCATGACCTTCCTCATCCATGGCGAGGAAGCCGATCCGGAGATCGATGTGTTCGACCGCGAAGCGGTGTTCATCGAGCGGCGGCTCAAACCGATGACCAAGGATTTCCCTGGCCTCTTCATCGTGCTGGAGCATGTCTCCTCGCGCGAAGGCGTGGATTTCGTGCGCGCCAACGCCCCGCAAGTCGGCGGCTCCATCACCCCCTATCATCTGATGCTGACGCGCACCGATTGGCTTGGCTATGGCAATCGGGCCTATATGTATTGCATGCCGGTCATCAAACGCCGGGAAGACCGCGATGCGCTGCGCAAGGCTGCGACGTCCGGTGCATCGAATTTCTTCCTCGGCACCGATTCCGCGCCCCATCCGGTGACGAAGAAACTGAACGTCGTTGGAGCCGCGGGCGTGTTCAACTCACCGGTCGCGATCGAATCCTATGCCCAGGTATTCGCGGAAGAGAATGCCCTAGACAGGCTGGAAGCATTCACGTCATTGAATGGCCCCAAACATTATCGCCTGCCGCCAAACACCGAGACCATCACATTGGAACGCAAAGACTGGTCCGCGCCGGCAGAGATGAGGGTCGATGGCCCCGAAGAGCGCGCCCTGATCCATCGCGGCGGTGAAACGATTCCCTGGAAAGTCGTCGCGCATTGAGTGCGAGAAAATCGGATAGAGCATGACCCATTCGCCCAGCTTCCCTGACAAGAAGACCATCGCCGAGCTGACCTCTGCGATGCTGCTCGAAGTGGAGGCGGTGCGCTTCTACACCGACAAGCCCTTCATCTTCACCTCGGGGCTGGCGAGTCCGGTCTACACCGATTGCCGGCGGCTGATCTCCTTCCCGCGCGTGCGCAACGCGCTGATGGATTTCGGCGTCTCGACCATCGCGCGCAATGTCGGCTTCGAGGCCTTCGATGCGGTCGCGGGCGGCGAGACGGCGGGCATCGCGTTCGCCGCCTGGATGGCGGATCGGCTCGGCCTGCCGATGCAATATGTCCGCAAGCAGCCCAAGGGTTTCGGCCGCAACGCGCAGATCGAAGGCGAGGTCAAAGACGGTCAGCGCGTGCTTCTGGTCGAGGACATGACGACCGACGGCGGCAGCAAGGTGAATTTCATCAATGCGCTGCGCAAGGCCGGCGTCAAATGCGATCACACCTTCGTCGTCTTCTATTACGACATTTTCCCGGAAGGGTTGAGATTGTTGAACGATCTTGGCGTTGCCCATCATGCGCTGGCGACGTGGTGGGACGTGCTGGCGGTGGCCAAGAAAAGCGAAAAATTCGACAGCAGGAAATTGGACGATGTCGAGGCCTTCATGCGCGATCCGCGCGGCTGGTCGAAAGCGCATGGGGGGACGGCTGGGGCCGGCAGTTGAGAGAGTTGAAGATATTTGAGCCAATTCCCCCCTCTGCCTCGCGTGAAATTACGCTCGGCACCTCCCCCGTAAACGGGGGAGGAAAAGTCAGAGCCTGGCCGATAGTTTCCTCCCCCGCCTGCGGGGGAGGTGTCCGCCGATGCGCACGCGCGAAGGCGGACGGTAGGGGGATGTACCTGTGAAAGAGTGGGATGTCATTGTTGTGGGCGGTGGAAACGCTGCGTTCTGTGCAGCGCTCGCCGCACGCGAGATGGGCGCGTCTGTCCTGATGCTGGAAGCGGCGCCCGAAGAGGAATCCGGTGGCAACAGCCGCTTCACCGCGGGCGCCATGCGCGTCGTCTATAATGGCCTGGACGACATCAAGGCGCTTGTGCCCGATTTGTCGCAGGCGGAAATCGATACCACGGATTTCGGTACCTATACGCAGGACCAATTCTTCGATGACATGGCCCGCGTCACGCAATTCCGCACCGATCCCAATCTTTGCGAGACGCTGGTCACCAAAAGCCTCGATACGCTCATCTGGATGCGCCAGAAGGGCATCCGTTTCGTGCCCATCTATGGGCGCCAGGCATTCAAGATCGACGGCAAATTCAAATTCTGGGGCGGGCTGACCTTCGAGACGATCGGCGGTGGTCCCGGTCTTGTCGACATGCTGACGGCGTCGGGCAAGAAGAACGGCATCGAGATCCGCTACCGCACGCGCGCCACCGATCTGATCTATGACGGTGTGCGCGTTTCGGGCGTACGCTTCAAGGCCGGCGATGACGTGGGCGAGCTGAAGGGCCGCGCGGTCGTGCTGGCCTGCGGCGGCTTCGAGGCCAATGCGGAAATGCGCACGCGCTATCTCGGCCCCGGCTGGGATCTGGCCAAGGTGCGCGGCACGCGTTTCAACAATGGCGAAGGCATCCGCATGGCCCTCGCCATCGGCGCCAGCCCTTACGGCAATTGGTCCGGCTGCCACGCCGTGCAATGGGAGATGAACGCGCCGGAATTCGGCGATCTCGCGGTGGGCGATCAGTTCCAGAAACATTCCTATCCCTTCGCCATCCTGGTGAACGCGACGGGCAAGCGCTTCGTCGATGAAGGCGCCGATTTCCGCAACTACACCTACGCCAAATATGGCCGCGTCGTGCTGGAGCAGCCCGGCCAATTCGCCTGGCAGATATGGGACCAGAAGACCAAGCATCTGCAGCGCGATGAATACAACATCCGCCAATGCACCAAGGTGACGGCCAATACGATCGAGGAATTGGCCAAGAAGCTCGACGGCGTGAACCCGGAACAATTCGTCAAGACGATCGCCGAGTACAACGCGGCCGTGCGCACCGACATCGCCTTCAATCCCAACGTCAAGGATGGAAGGCGAACCGAGGGACTTGCCGTTCCGAAATCCAATTGGGCAAACACAATCGACAAACCGCCCTTCGAAGGCTATGCGGTCACCTGCGGTGTCACCTTCACTTTTGGCGGTCTTCGTATCGCCGATGACGGGCAAGTCATGAATTTGGACTATCAGCCGATTCCCGGCCTCTACGCGGCAGGCGAGTTGGTCGGCGGCATCTTCTATTTCAATTATCCCGGAGGCACGGGCCTGACCGCGGGTTCCGTGTTCGGCAAAATCGCCGGCACCGCGGCCGGGAACGCCGCGAGAGGATGATGGCGGGGCAACGCCTCAACGAGCTCTCCGCCTGCGATATCGCGCAAGGCGTCGCTGCCGGGGCCTTCAGCGCGGAAGCGGTCGTGCGTGCCTGCCTCGACCGCATCGAAGAACGAGACAAACAGGTCAAGGCCTGGGCGTTCATCGATGCCAAGCTCGCGCTGGATCAAGCCCGCGCGCTCGACCGCACAGGCGCTAAGGGTGCGCTCGCCGGTGTGCCGCTCGGCATCAAGGACATCATCGACACGTTCGACATGCCCACCGATATGGGCTCGCCCATCTACCGGAACCATCGTACCGCGACGGATGCATCCTCTGTAGCGCTGGCCCGCCGCGCCGGCGCGGTGATCCTGGGAAAGACAGTCACCTGCGAATTCGCCGGGCTGACGCCCAATGTCACGCGCAATCCGCTCAACCTCGACCACACGCCCGGCGGTTCGTCGAGCGGTTCGGCCGCGGCCGTTGCCGACAACATGGTCGCGGTCGCCTATGGCACCCAGACCGGCGGTTCGGTGCTGCGTCCGGCCTCGTTCTGTGGCGCGGTCGGCTACAAGCCGACCTACAATCTCATCTCCCGCGGCGGCATCAAATTCGCCGCCGAAAGCCGCGACACGATCGGGCTGATCGCGCGCAGTGTAGACGACGTGGACCTAGTGGCGAGCGTATTGACCGGACGCGCGCGAACGCCTTTACGCGAAACGCCGCTCCGGATCGGCCTTTGCCGCACGATTTTGTGGGATCATGCACTGCCCGAATCCCAGCATGCCATCGAGGACTCCGCCCGACGGCTCCAGGAAGCGGGCGCTCGCTTCCACGACGTCGCACTGCCCCAAAGCTACGATGCGCTCACCGAAGCGCGCACCATCATCAACCCGGTCGAGCGCTCGCGCTCCATGGCTCATGAATGGAACACCGATCGCGCGCTTATCAGTCCCGGTCTCACGCGCCAGATCGAAGAGGGCCTGGCGATTCCCTACGCGCGTTACATTGAATCTCTTCAGCGCATCAAGGAATGCTGCGACCTTGTGCCCGATGTCTTCGGCGAGGCGGACGTTTTGCTCGCGCCCGCGGTTACGGGCGAAGCGCCCAAAGGCCTGGAGTCGACGGGCGACACAAGATTCCAGGAATTCTGGACGGCATTGCACACGCCCACCATCACGCTTCCCACCCATCGTGGACCGGATGGTCTGCCCATCGGCATTCAGCTGATAGGCCGGCTTTATGAGGATGAAACGCTTCTCGCTGCGGCGCGCTGGGTTTCCCGGCAGCTCGGAAGCGCATAGGAAAATTCATGGAGATCAACAACAATTTCGAAGTGCCGCTGCCGCCTAAGGAGGCGTGGAAGACCTTGATGGACATTCCGCGCATCGCGCCTTGCATGCCGGGTGCCGAGCTCACCGGTGTGCTCGACAAGGATACGTATAACGGCAAGGTTTCGGTGCGCCTTGGGCCTGTGGCGCTCACCTTTGCCGGACAGGTGAAATTCACCGATGTCGACGAGGCAGGCTACAAGGCGCGCGTGAAAGCGCAAGGCAAAGACTCCAAAGGCCGCGGCGGCGCCAATGCGAATGTCGATTTCCATCTCGAGCCGTCGCCGCTTGGCACCCGCGTCCTGGTGAAGACCGACCTGACGCTTTCCGGCGCCGTGGCCCAATATGGCCGCGCATCGGGTATGATCCAGGATGTGGCGCAGCAGCTCATCGGCCAGTTTGCGAACAATTTGAAGGCGCAACTTGCCGCTTCCCAGCCGAGCGTCGGCGACGTATCGCCGAAGCCGCAGCCGCCATCGAAGCCGATCTCGGGCTTTGCTCTCATCTTCTCCGTGTTGGCGAACGCGCTCCGGCGTTTGTTCGGCGGCAAGCAATGAGCGCTGTCGATGCCTTGGCGCTCCGCGCGCTCTACACGCTTCCGCCGGAGACAGCGCATCATGCCGCGCTGTTCGCGCTCGAGCATGGTCTGGTAGCCGCCCACGCCGAACCCGACGATTTGATCTTACGAACTTCGGTCTGGGGTATGGATTTCGCCAATCCGATTGGCCTTGCCGCGGGGTTCGACAAGGATGCCCGCGTGATCGACGCCATGCTGTCTCTGGGTTTTGGCTTTGTCGAAGCGGGCACAGTGACGCCGAAGCCGCAACCGGGAAATCCGAAGCCTCGCCTCTTTCGCCTTGATGAGGACGAAGCGGTGATCAACCGCCTGGGCTTCAACAGCGGCGGCGTCTCGGCCTTCGCGAAGCGTCTTGCGGAGCGCCGGTCGCGGCGTCACCCACCCGGTCGCGTCGGCGCCAACGTCGGCAAGAACCGCGACACCACCGATGGCGCGGCCGACTATGTGGCCGGAATCGAAACGGTGGCCGGCCTTGCCGATTATCTCGTCCTCAATATCTCTTCGCCCAACACGCCGGGCTTACGCGCCATGCAGGCGCGCGCACCCATCGAGGATCTGTTGCGGCGCGCGCTGATTGCCCGCAACCGCGCCGCGCCAGACCCCAACAAGCTGCCGCCGCTTCTGGCGAAAGTCGGACCAGATCTCGCCCCCAGCGAATTGCACGATATCGCCGAGGTGGCGATATCTGTGGGTATTGATGGTCTGATCGTCGGCAATACCACGGTTGAGCGTCCCTCCTGGCTGAAAAGTCCGAACAGACTCGAAGCTGGCGGCCTATCTGGGGCGCCGCTGCTTCACCCCTCTACCGAATGCCTGGGACGGCTTTATCGTTTGACCAAAGGACGCATTGCGCTCATTGGCTGTGGCGGGGTGGCCAGCGGAGCCGATGCCTATGCCAAGATCCGAGCCGGGGCTTCGCTGGTTCAGGTCTATTCGGCGCTGGTCTTTCAGGGGCCGGGCCTGGCGCAACGGATCAAACGCGAGCTGGCGGCATTGTTGCGCGCCGATGGGTTTCAATCTGTCGCTGATGCGGTCGGCCGTGACCACTGTTAGATTGCGGACGGCATCGAGGAGGACGCGTTGAGCAGTCAGGATCTCAGAAGCTGGATCGCCAAAATGGAATCCGCGGGCGAGATCCAGCATGTCTCAGGCGCTGATCGCGAGGAGGAAATCGGCGGCATCGTCGATTTCTATCAACGCAAGACCGGCAATCCGGCGCTTCTGTTCGATGACGTCCCCGGCTATCCGCGCGGACACCGCGTGCTCGCCAATATCCTGACCTCGATCCGGCGCATCCATCTGACGCTCGGGAATCCTGCGGATTCGAGTGCCATCGAGCTTGTGCATTATTGGCGGCGCTACATGAAGGACGCCAGGATGATCCCGCCGTCCACCGTGAAATCAGGCGCGCTCTTCGAGAACGTCCACGAAGGCAAGAACATCGACATCTTCAAAATTCCCGTTCCCAAATGGCATGAGCTGGACGGCGGTTATTACATCGGCACCGGCGACATGGTGGTGATGAAGCATCGCGATTCCGGCTGGGTGAATTACGGTGCCTATCGCGTGCAGGCGCATGAGAAGAATGTCGCTTCCGTCATGTGCTCCAAAGGCAAACATGGCGATCTCATCATGCGCAGCTATCACGAGAAGGGCGAGCCATGCCCGATCGCGGTCGTCTGCGGCATGCACCCAACTCTGTTCATGATTGCGGGGTTGGAAATCCCCTACGGCAAAAATGAATACGACGCTGCGGGCGGATTGCTCGGTGAGCCCGTCGAAGTGATTGCCGGCCCGCGCACCGGCCTGCCCATTCCTGCCCATGCCGAAATCGCCTTCGAAGGTTTCGTGCACCCCAATGATCTGATCACCGAAGGGCCGCTCGGCGAATGGACCGGCTATTACGCCGGCGGTCTGAAGAAGGAACCCGCGATCCGCATTGAAACCTTCATGCATCGCAACAATCCCATTCTGATGGGGGCGATTCCGGGCGTACCTCCCGACGATGACTCCTTCTATCGCGGCACCTATCGCTCCGGCGCGGTATGGAATCAGTTGGAGGCCGCCGGCATCCCCGAAGTCAAAGGCGTGTGGGCGCATGAGGCGGGCGGCAGCCGGCTTTGGCTCACCGTCGCGATCAAGCAGCTTTACGGCGGTCATGCCAAACAGGCCGGATTGGTCGCTTCGCAATGCCATGCCGGCGCTTACGCCAACCGCTTCGTGGTGGTGGTGGATGACGACATAGATCCCGCCGACATCGACAAGGTGATCTGGGCCATGTGCACGCGCTTCGATCCGCGCGAGGATCTGGAAATTCTGCGCGGCTGTTGGAGCACGGTGCTCGACCCGATGGTCTACAGCGAGGATGACCGCCGCAATGCGCGCGTCGTCATCGACGCTTGCAGACCCTGGTCGCGCAAAGACAGTTTCCCGAAAGTGGTACGCAATTCGCATGCATTGGATGAAAGAATCCGCGCGAAATTCGCCAAGCTCCTGCCGCGCGCCTGAAACAGGACTCGAATCGATGAAACCACCTCCATTTTCCTATCACGATCCGCGCAATGTCGCGGATGCCGTGGGTCTGCTCTCGCGCCTGGAGAACGCCAAGCTCCTGGCGGGCGGACAATCGCTGATGCCGATGCTGAACATGCGTTATGTGCTGCCCGATCACATCATCGACCTGAACAAGATCGAAGCGCTCTCCTACTTGCGGGAGAGCAATGGCGTGCTCGAAGTCGGCGCCATGACCCGCCAGCGCGATCTCGAATTCTCCGATGTCGTCAAGGCGCGTTTCCCGCTCATTCATGAGGCGATCCTCAATGTCGGCCATCGCCAGACGCGCAATCGCGGCACCGTGGGCGGCTCTCTCTGTCATCTCGATCCATCGGCCGAGCTCGTCACGATGGCAGCCGCGCACGATGCGACCGTCACCGTCGCCGGACCCGGCGGAACGCGTGATATCCCGTTCGCCGATTTTCCGGTCGCCTTCATGACCCCCGCGCTCGAACCGAATGAGATCCTGACCACCGTCAAATTCCCGCGCTGGCCAACCGGCCACGGCTATGGCTTTGTGGAATTTGCCCGCCGGCACGGCGATTTCGCCATCGCTTCGGCGGCCGCGCTTCTGGAAATGGATTCGAGCGGAAAGATCAAACGCGCCTCGCTCACTTTGGGCGGTGTCGCGGTTGGGCCAATTCGCATGAAAGATGTGGAAAAGGCCTTGGTCGGAAGCACGCCTTCCGAAGATTTGTTCCGGCAGCTTTGCGAGGAATGCCGGAAAGTGGATGCCATCGATGACGTGCATGCTCCCGCAGCCTACCGCCAGCATTTGGCGGCGGTGATGTCGCGCCGGGCACTTGTCGCGGCGCATGGCCGCGTAGGGAGAGCCTGAGCATGGGTGAGAAACGCAATATCGCCGTTACGATCAACGGCAAGAAATACCAAGAAGAGGTGGAGGTCCGTTACACGCTCGCCGATTTCATGCGCCAACAATTAGGGCTGACGGGCACGCATCTCGGCTGCGAGCATGGCGTGTGCGGCGCTTGCACCATCCTGTTCGACGGCCTCTCTGCGCGTTCCTGTTTGATGCTGGCGGTGCAGGCGGACGGGCACGAGATTCTGACGGTCGAGGGCATCGCACCGTCGCCCGACAAGATGCACCCGCTGCAGGAAGCCTTCCGCGACAATCACGGCCTGCAATGCGGCTTCTGCACGCCGGGCATGCTGACGACGCTGATCGAATTCCTGCGCGACAATCCCGATCCGACGGAGCAGGAGGTTCGCATCGCGATCTCGGGCAATCTCTGCCGCTGCACCGGCTATCAGGGGATCGTCGCGGCCGCGCTTGATGCGGCGCAGCGCTTGAAGGCGGTCAAGGAAGCTCCGTGAGGCCACGGACCTTCGGCAATCGCGTCGGCCGCCTCGAAGACCCCGCGCTGCTGACCGGCAAAGGCCGTTTCGTCGACGATATCCGTTTTCCTTCACTCGCCCATGCCGCTTTCGTGCGCAGCCCGCAGGGGCACGCGGCGATTCTTTCGATCGACACGAAGGCCGCATTGGCTGTGCCCGGGGTGCTTGGTGTTTTCACGGCGGCGGATTTCGCACCGCATCTCAGGATCGACCGTTTGATCGTGGGACTTCCGAGCCCCAGCTACCGGCAGGATGTGAACCGCCCCGTTCTGGCCAAGGACGAGGTCGTCCATGTCGGCGAACCGCTCGCCATCGTGGTCGCCGACAGCCGTTATATCGCCGAAGACGCGGCGGCATTGGTGGACGTCGAATACGAACTCCTCACCCCCGTTGCGGATGCGCGGACCGCCTTGGAGAAATCCTCAGCCACGGTTCACCGCAACGCGCCTCACAATCTGCTGGCGGAATTCGATGTCGCCTATGGCGATATCGCTGCGGCGTTTGCCAACGCGCCGCACGTCTTTCGCGAAATGCTTTGGCAGCATCGCGGCGGCGGCCATTCCATCGAATGCCGCGGCGCCGTTGCCCGATACGATCCGGTGGAAGACAGGCTGACTCTGTGGAGTTCAACCCAGACGCCGCACATGGCGATGCGCCTTCTGTCCGACATGCTCGGCTGGGACGAGAACAGAGTGCGTGTCGTCACGCCCGATGTCGGCGGCGGCTTCGGTCCCAAGCTGATCTTCTACCCCGAAGATGTCGCAGTGCCGCTGGCGGCGATTCTTTTGGGCCGGCCGGTGAAATGGATCGAAGACCGCCGCGAACATTTCGTCGCTTCGACGCAAGAGCGCGACCAGTTCTGGGACATCGCCATCGCGGTCGATGAGTCCGCGCGCATTCTGGGCATTCGCGGCACGCTTATCCACGAGCATGGCGCCTATACGGCGCGCGGGGTGAATCTACCTTATGAATCCGCTCAGACCGTGACGCTGGCCTATGAAGTGCCGGCCTATCATTTGAACGTGAAGCTCGCCCTCACCAATAAGGTGCCGGTGACGCCCGTGCGCGGCGCGGGCCAGCCGCAAGGCGCGTTCGCTATGGAGCGGCTCTTGGATCGCGTGGCGCGAGAGTTGAAATTGGATCGTGCCGAGGTGCGGAGCCGCAATCTGATCGCGGGCGAAAGGATGCCCTACACCAAACCGCTCAAGAGCCGCGGCGGCATGCCGGTGGTGCTCGATTCCGGCGATTATCCGAAATGTCAAAGAATGGTGCTGGATGCGATTGGCTGGGCGGGTTTCAAGCCGCGCCAATCGGCGGCGCGCGCGAAAGGCCGTTACCTCGGCGTCGGTCTCGCCAATTTCGTGAAGGGCACGGGACGCGGACCCTTCGAGCCCGTCACGCTGCGCATCGGGCCTTCCGGGAAGATCCAAATCTATTCCGGCGCTGCCGCCATGGGCCAGAGCACCAAAACCATGCTCGCGCAGATCGTCGCCGATCAGCTTGGCGGCACGATGGACAATATCCACGTGACTGCCGGCGACACGGCCGGCATCGCCATGGGGTTCGGCGGTTTCAACAGCCGCCAGGCCGTCATGGCGGGATCGTCCGCCCATCTCGCCGCGGTCAAATTGCGCGACAAGGTGCTCACCATCGCCGCCAGACTGCTGGACATGGCTGTGGATTCGCTTGAGATCGACGGCGCCATGATTCAGGTGAAAGCGCAGCCCAAGACCGCAATTTCCCTCGGCAATGTCGCGCGTGCCGTGGCGGGGATACCCGGACTCGCATTGCCGGCGGGAATCTCTCCCGGTCTTGAGGCAACCGAGTCCTACGTGCGCGACGAGATGGCATTCGCCAATGGTGCGGCTGCCGTGGAGTTGGAGGTCGATCCCGAGACCGGCGCTGTCGACATCAGGAAATTCGTCATCGCCCATGATTGCGGTCGCATCATCAATCCCATGATCGTCGATGGCCAGATCCTCGGCGGCGTCGCGCATGGTATCGGCAACGCGCTCTATGAATGGATGGGCTTCGACGCCGAATGTCAGCCGATCACCGCGACGCTCGCCGATTACCTTCTGGTCGGTTCGACCGAAACGCCCCGGATCGACCTGCTGCATATGGAATCGCCGTCGCCGCTCAATCCGCTTGGCGTTAAGGGTGTGGGTGAGTGCGGTGTCATGCCGGTCGCGCCCGCCATTATGAGCGCGATCGAGGATGCGCTTTCACCCTTCGGTGTCAGGATTGCGCGTACGCCTGTGACGCCGGCCGAAATCGTGGCGGCGGTCCAAACGGCCCGTCGTGAGGAGAAGCGCCTTGCCCTTGCGCTTTGACGATATCGGCAATCGGCTGAAGGCGTTCCGGCTGGGCTCGGGCCTCTCCGCCGAAGAGGTTGCCAAGCGCATTGGCATCTCGCGCACCGCACTTTACCGTTTCGAAAAAGGCGAAGTGGTGAAGATCGACACGCTGGAAAAACTGGCGGAGCTTCTGCAGGTCTCGCTGCCGACTCTGTTGGGCGTCGGCGTCGAATATATCGCCTCCGCCGTCACCTATTTCGAGCGCATGCGCCAGATCGAAGAGACCGCGGAACACATCATCGTGCTGGCGGGTCCGCTCTCTTATTTGCTCGCATCGGACGCTTTCAATGCGGTCCTGGGACAGCTTTTGAAGGAGAGCATCCCCGAAAATGTCGACGACCGCGCCCGGGCCGAGGCCGAAGTCGAAGAGATCATGGCCGTGCTCACCCAGCGCAAGGAAACCTACCGGCGCCGGCAACCGGCCGTCGTCAATCTGATCGCGGCATCCGAAATCAGCCGCTTCTTGATCAACGGCATGGTGGGGCGCCTCGACCTTCCCGACAAATTGCGTCGAGAACGCCGCGCGCTCGCCCGCGCGGAAGTGGAACATTTCGCCCGCATCATGGAGGAGGGCCCCATCGGCGTACAGATCGGGATCGTGCCGGAGACGCTGCCGCACACCGGCTTTCAGATTTTCCGCCAGCCGGACCGCCAATTGCTGTCGCTGAGTCCGTTCCGGCTCGGCGAGGAACCCAATGTGCGCGTCGGCGTCGCCATGATCACCTCGGCACCTGAGGCCCTGGCCCTGCACCACCGCGCCGCGGAAGGCATGTGGCAGCGGGCGCTCAAAGGCGGTGCAGCCGCCGATTATCTGCGCGGCCTGATTGCACGCCACCGGGAATGAGCCACAAAGGTAAATCGGCGAAGATTCGGCAGCACACCAGCTTCGATGTAAGATGAGGGTGCAATTCCTGCGCCCTTTGCAAAACGAGACGCATTCGATGGCGACAACGAGAAGCTTGCGCGTGAACGGAAAATCCGTGACGGCGACCGTCGATGATCCGGCCACGCCGCTGCTCTACATCCTGCGCAACGACGCCGGCCTGCATGGCCCCCGTTTCGGCTGCGGTCTGGGCCAATGCGGTTCTTGCACCGTTCACGTAAATGGCGAGGCAGTGCGGTCCTGCATGCGGCCTTTGTCTTCGATCAATGCGCGAGACGAGATCGTCACGCTCGAGGGATTGGGCACGAAGGAGAAGCCACACAAATTGCAGACCGCTTTCATCGAAGAACAGGCGGTGCAATGCGGTTATTGCATCAACGGCATGATCATGCAGGCCGCGGCGCTTTTGAAAACGAATCCAAAACCCAGCGTGCCCGAGATCAAGAACGCGCTGCAGAACAATCTCTGCCGCTGCGGCACTCACCTCAGAATCGTGCGCGCCGTGAAACGCGCGTCGGAAGCGTGAGGAGAAAGCCATGAACGCTGGTTTCCCAAACGCTTTCCCCCGCCGGCATTTCCTCAAAGGTGTCGGTGCGTTGGTCGTCGGCTTCTCGCTGGCC
>DATHDZ010000141.1:0-11369 GCA_035318785.1 Micropepsaceae bacterium | reverse complement strand
TGATGCACTTCAGATTGTCGGCGCCCATGTTCTTGGACAATGACTGCAGCACCGATTGCGCCGTTTGCGGCGTTTGCGTCGAAGCCGCGCTGCTGGCCATCGCCAACACAGCGACCAAACTCCATAATCTCTTCGCCATAGCCCCTATCCCTCCCAAAACTGCGTATGGCTTATCATTAGCATATCTGCCGCTGACTCAAAGACGGCACCGCGAGGGAGCTTGCTCGGACGCGACAATATCGGCCCGGCTTCGACGGCAAATAGGGCGAACACCGGCATGGCGCGCTCGTTGGGATGAGCGCGCACGTTAGGACCTTAGTGAGATACGGCCGATCTTACCGGCAATCATATGTCCGCGGTGCGTCGTTCCCCGGCGCGACACGATCAAGGTCGGTGCCGACGCGGTTCATGAGCACGATCGATTGCTCGAACAACAAGGCCTCGGTATCTCCCGCAACGGCTTCCGCCTGCGTGACGGTGAGGCGATGCTGAGCCGAGTACGCGGAGGCGCGAAGCTGGCGCCCGTTCGGTTCCATGATGTTGAGCTGGCCGCCCGGCCTGCCCAATCCCAACTCGACATCGGCGCGGGTGCGTACCTGCCCCTTTTTGCTCAGCTCGGCCAGTGTTTGCGCGAGGAGCTCGCGGTCGGCATAGGGCCCGTTCGGCAGATCGGCGACAGTGACGGAATAGCGATTGCCGCCCTTTTCGACGTAATATTCCCGCGCGGCGAGGGTCTTTCCTGCGCCCGCCGTAAAGGTGACGTCCCGTGCCATGGGCTGACCGGGGAAGATGATGCCGAACCCGGCCTGGCAATTGGCATCAATCGAGCCGGCTTCTTCGGCAATATCGTCTGCCGTAAGGGGCTGAATTTCCACTTTGCGCCAATAAATCACGCCCGCGGCATATTGCAGACCGATGCGGCCGCGCGAGTGCCTGGTGTCCTGAGCGCTTGAGGTACGCTCGCCATTGATGGTGACGTTCAGCTGTGGGCCTTTGGCCTCGATTTCGATGATGTTCCACTTGTACAGCGTTTGCGGTACGGGATCGACTTTGGTGACATTGACGATCGCTCCCGTGGCGTTGCCCCGATTGGGATTGGCGTCGAAAATATTCACTTCGTAGCAAGACTGGGCGCTGAGATTCTGCGGATTGTCGCAGCGGATGAAGACGCCGCTGTTGGTGCCTTCATCGGCCCAGAACTCGGCGCGGAATTTGAAGTCGCCGTAAGAGTCTTTCGTGACCAGGAAGCCATTGCCCCGATCGGCGGCGATGGCGCGTTCGGCGACGCGCCAGCTGGCGTTACCGACCTGGTCGAAATTGTTCATGTTGGCGCCGGTGGTGAGCGTGATCATTTTGCTCGCTGGTGCGCTCGCTTGCCCGGCCGCTTGGTGCGAAAGGCCAAGCGCACTCGACGCGGCAAAAAGCAATCCCATGGCAATGGCAGACCCGCGATGCATGGTGATCTCCCTGTTGTTTGCTGGCGTTTGAACAATCGTCGGAGTTCTGGAAACGCGCTTCTCAGCACTGACGCAGACACACTCGAGACTGCTGCGGATCATAACAGGCAGAGCGGTGCCGCAATAGCCGTTCCAGCGCGGCTATTGGCGGATTTCAAAACGCGTTGCGACGTTACCGCATGGTAATGTTGCGCTTGGCCAGGCGTTGTCGTGCGTCCGGAATCAGCTTCTCGACATTCAGCCCTTCCAGCATGGCGCGCTCGTTGGGACCGAGCGCACGCACATTGGCGACATAGTCGGCGACTTCCTGATCCACGCGCACCGCTTGCGGATAGTCGGTGGCAAACACGACGCGCGGCAGCGCCACTTCGCTCATGCCGAAGCGCACCCATTCCGCGCCCCAGGCGCCGGCATGATCGGGGCCGGCCCATCCGGCGCAATCATAATAGAGCCGCTGCTCCAGATAGTGATCGAAGGGTTTGGGCGGACGCCTGTTATGGCCCGCAACGCCCGACGTGCCCCATTTGTCGCGCTGTTGAAAACCGCGCACGCGTCCGAGATAGCGTCCGATGCCGCCGGCGAAATGGGCGAACTGCACATTCAGATTCGGCAGATCATCCAGCAAGCCGCTGTTGATCAGGCGCACCGTCTGCACCATCAGTGAGAACTCCCAGCCCAGCATCCGCCCGAGATCGTCGGCATAGACCTGGTTCCAGGAGATCACGCGGGGCAGGGGGTGGATGAACACATACAGGCCCAGATCCGCGGCGGCCTTCCAGAACGGGCGCAGTTCCTCCGCATCGAGCGGCAGGCCCTGAATCTCAGAGGCGATCACCACGCCGGGAAACCCAAGATCGACCGCGCAGCGCTTCAACTCAGCGATGGCTTCGGCCGGTTTCAGCGCCGGCACATGAGCGAGCCCGATGAAACGGCCGGGATGTTTGCCTTCCACGTTTTTCATGTCGTCATTGATGGTGCGGCAGATCGCAAGATCGGGCTGGTCGAAGCCGACCATGCTGGAGAGCACCGCCGCATCGATTCCCGCATGGTCCATCATCCGCACATGCGCATCGATGTCGCCGAGCAACGGGTTCAGCAGATGCATCGGATTGCCGAGGCTGTCGATGCCGACGGAGACCGCGTCCGACTTCCCCTTCAGAAGCGCAGGCGGCGTGTAGTGATGCTGAAAATCGATGATCATAAGATGTCCCTGAGTTGAAGCGGTGGCAGGTAATGGCACGGGTTCGGCGCCTTGCCAATCGCCGTGCATGGATTTTGCGAAGACCATTATAGTGCGAGGGAGCTGAAGGCTGTTTTCTTCCCCCCTTGTGGGGGAAGGTGTCGCGAAGCGACGGAAGGGGGTACTGAAATGGCTAACCTTCGCGCCAGAGAGCTACGATGGAACATGACCGAGGGAGAACGGAAGCTTTGGGCCTTGCTGCGACGCAAACAACTCGCCGGTTTTCGCTTCCGTCGCCAAGCTAGCATCGGCCCTTACATTGCTGACTTCTTCTATTCGAGAGCGCGACTGGTCGTCGAGCTCGATGGCGAACCCCATTCCGACGAATTGCAGATGCGCCGCGATGCCGCCCGAACCAAATGGTTGGAAGCCCATGGCTGTGGGGTCATACGGTTTTGGAATCTCGATCTGTTTAAGAGACCTGACGATGTTGTTGACGCGATTTGGAATGCTCTGGCGCACCCCCCTTCCGGCCCTTCGGGCCACCTTCCCCCACAAGGGGGGAAGGAAGGCTACGGCACGCCGGGGAAGGAAGGGTAGGCGGCACCAGGGGATTAGGATTTTTGCCGGCTGAGCGCTAAAATGCTTGGCAGTGCCGAGCCCGCTCTGCTCGCGGAGGGAGAACCCATGAACAGCGTCCCCGTCTTCCAACCGTCCGTCGATCCCTATTTCCACGACATCATCCGCGAGATGGAAGCGATTGCTCCCAAGGCGATCCAGAGCGATGTCGGCCGCCGCCAGTTCCTGAAGATCGCGAGCGGCGCGGGCGCGGGGCTGGTGTTGGCGTTTTCGTTGGGCGGGCCCTTCGCAAGCAGCGCCAAAGCGGCGGCGGCGAGCGGCGACACGGTGCTGAACGCCTATATCCGCATCGCGCCATCGGGCGCCATCATCCTCTACAACAAGGCGCCGGAAATCGGTCAGGGCATCAAGACGTCCTTCCCGATGATCCTCGCCGAACATCTCGACGCCGATTGGGCCGATGTGAGAATCGAGCAGGCGCCGATCAATCCCGCCGTTTATGGCCGCCAAAGCGCCGGCGGTTCTCGCTCGACGCCGACCGGCTGGGAACCCTTGCGCCGTGCCGGCGCGGCGGCGCGTGCCATGCTGGTCTCGGCCGCGGCGAAGGATTGGGGTGTTGCGGAATCCGAATTGACCACAGAGAAGAGCACGGTCATCCATGCCGCCAGCGGACGGCGCGCAAAATATGGCGCGCTCGCCGCGAAAGCCTCGATGCTGCCCGCGCCGGACGAGAAGACCGTCCATCTCAAGGACAAAAAAGATTATAAGCTCATCGGCACGCGCGTGACGGGCGTCGATGTGCCCAGAATCGTCACCGGTCAGCCGCTCTACGGCATCGATCAGGTGCAGCCCGGCATGGTCTACGCGACCTACACCAAATGCCCGGCCACCGGCGGCAAGGTCGCCAAGGCCAATCTCGACGAGATCAAGAAAATTCCCGGCGTGAAGGATGCCTTCGTCATCGAAGGCAATGGCAGGGTCTCCGAGCTGATGCCGGGTGTCGCCATCATCGCCAATTCCACCTGGACTGCGTTCAAGGCCAAACGCGCGCTGCAAGTGACCTGGGACGAAAGCCACGCCTCGAAGGATTCCTGGACCGGCTTCCAGCAGCAGGCACGCACTATGGCGGCCAAAGCGCCCGCGACGATGCTGAAGCAAGGAGGCGATGTCGAGGCCGCGTTCTCGGGCGGCAAGACAGTGGAAGGCTTCTACACCTATCCCTATCTGTCGCATTCGCCGATGGAGCCGCAGAATTGCACGGCGGTGGTGAAAGACGGCGGCATCGAATTCTGGGCGCCGACGCAAGCGCCCGACCGCGCGCTCGACATCATTGCCGAATTGATGAGCATCGATAAGAGCAAGGTGCTGATCCATCAGGTGCGCGCCGGCGGCGGCTTCGGCCGGCGGCTCTCCAATGACTACATGTGCGAGGTCGCGGCGATCGCCAAGCGCGTCGGCACACCGGTCAAGTTGCAATGGACGCGCGAAGATGATTTCGCGCACGACTTCTATCGTCCGGGCGGCTTCCATCAGATGAAGGGCGCCGTGGACTCGAAGGGCAAGCTCACCGCCTGGTCGGATCATTTCATCACCGTCTCCGGCGACGGCAAGCAGCCCAATGCCAGCGCGAATATGGAGACGGAGGCATTCCCCGCCTCGGTGCTTGCCAATACGCGCATCGGCCAGAGCTTCCTCGCCTCCCAGACGCCGACAGGTCCGTGGCGTGCGCCGCGCACCAACGCCATTGCCTGGGTGATCCAATCTTTCATGCACGAGATGTCGGTGGCCGCGGGCCGCGATCATCTCGAATTCCTGCTCGAAGCCATGGGCGAGCCGCGCTGGCTCGAGCCCAAGGACGAGACCGCGCTCAATACGGCACGCGCCGCCGCGGTGATCCGCTTAGCGGCCGAAAAGGGCGGCTGGGGCAAGCCGATGACGAAGGGACGGGGCCTCGGCCTCGCCTTCTTCTTCAGCCATTCGGGCCATATCGCGGAAGTCGCCGATGTCAGCGTGGACGCGAACCGCAAGGTCACCGTGCACAAGGTGACGGTGGCGGCCGATGTCGGGCCGGTCATCAATATGAGTGGCGCCGAGACTCAGGTTCAAGGCGCGGTGATCGACGGGCTCTCCACCATGCTCGGTCTCGAGATCACCATGGAAAACGGCCGCATGCAGCAGGCGAATTTCAACAATTATCCGATCCTGCGCATGGCGAATGCGCCCGAAGTCGAAGCGCATTTCATCCAGGCGGATTATCCGCCGACCGGATTGGGCGAACCGGCGCTGCCGCCGCTCGCGCCCGCGGTATGCAATGCGATCTTCGCCGCGACGGGTCATCGTATTCGTCAGCTTCCGCTGATGCGTGAGAATTTCACGGTCTGAGTTGGATTCGCGCAACAGTCTTGCGCGCGTAGAGCGTGTTGCTTTGTGCAATAAAAGGCTGTCATGGCCCGCAACGCTTGTCCCCGCGAAGGCGGGGAGCGGGCCATCCAGGTGATAGACTCATTTGCCGCGCCGACGCGCGGCTGCTGGGTGGCGTCCTCGCGAAAGCGGGGATCAAGTCGGGCCATGACAAATTGGGGGTCGGATAGGGAGCTGAGCATGATCGGGCAAAACACACGCATAGCCGTGCTGGCGTTGATGATTTCCGGCGCGACGTCCGTCGCATCGGCGCAGAGCTTCACCCAGCCGGGTGAAGGCAAGTCGCTCTTCGACGGGCTGTGCCAGGATTGTCATGGCGTCAACGGCACGGGCGATGAAGGTCCGGCGTTGAACCATCCGCTCGGCGCCGACGATGCGGCTCTGCGCAAGATCATCGCCGATGGAATCCCCGAGCGCGGCATGCCCCGCGTCCGTCGCATGACGGAAGAGGAAGCCAATGTGCTGGTGTCCTATGTGAGAACGCTCGGCCGCGGCGGTCCGATAAAAGTCGCAGGGAATGCGGACAAGGGCCGCGCCATCTATCAGCGGCTCGACTGTGCGAACTGCCATGTGGTCGGCGGGCAGGGCGGGGTTCTGGGTCCCGAGCTGACGAAAATCGGCCAGCGCCGCGCGCCGAATTATCTGCGCCAGGCCTTGCTCGATCCCGCCACGGTGCGGCCGAAAGGCATGCAAGGCATTCTGCAGAACGGCTTCACCGAATATCTTCCTGTCAGCGTCGTTTCCAAGGACGGCAGCGAAACGCGCGGCGTTCGCGTCAACGAGGATTCCTTCACCATTCAGGTGCGCGACGCCAATGGCAAATTCTATTCGTTCCGCAAGGGCGAGGTGACGAATGTCGACAAGCAGTTCGGCCGCAGCATGATGCCGAGCTACAAGGACAAGCTGAACGCCGCCGACACCGACGATCTGGTCGCTTATCTCTTCAGCCTCGGGGGAAAATGATGACTCGCCAATTTCTCAGCGCACTGGTGAGCGCGCTCATCGTATTGGCCGTGGGAATTTCCCATGCCTCCGCCCAGGTGCCCTATCGCCGCATCGAACAGGCCGCGAGCACGCCGGCCGATTGGCTCACCTATTCGGGGAATTACAATTCGCAGCGCTATTCGGCGCTCAACCAGATCAATCGGGGCAATGTCGCGCAATTGCGGCCGGCCTGGATGTATCAGCTCAAGCGGCCGGGCGTGTTCGAAACCTCACCCGTCGTCGCCGATGGCGTCATGTACATCACCGAGCCGCCGAGCACGGTGACCGCGCTTGACGTTCGCACCGGCCGCCCGCTTTGGACCTGGACCCCGGCCATTCCGAGCGACGTGATCGTCATCGGCTCGCCGCCGGTCAATCGCGGCGTGGCGATTCTGGACGACATGGTGTTCGCCGGATCGATCGCGGGGCATCTGACCGCTCTCGACATCAAATCGGGCGCGGTGCGCTGGGACATCGTCGTCGACGACAATAAGAAGGGCTATTACCTCACGCTGGCGCCGCTCGCGCTTGACGGCAAGATCGTCGTCGGCGTTTCGGGCGCGGAGGCCGGCATACGCGGTTTCATCGCCGCCTACGAGCCGAAGACCGGCAAGCAATTGTGGCGCACCTATACGATTCCCGGCGTGGGCGAGCCGGGGCGCGAATCTTGGGGCAAGGACAGCGCGAATATCGGCGGCAGCTCGACCTGGCTCACAGGCTCTTATGATCCGGCGCTGAACACGCTGTACTGGGTGACAGGCAATCCCGGTCCCGATTATGACGGCGACGTGCGGCCGGGCGACAATCTCTACACTTGTGCGGTGCTGGCGATCGATCCGAACACCGGCCGCATCAAATGGCATTTCCAGTTCACGCCGCACGACGTGCATGATTGGGATTCCAACCAGATACCCATCCTCTTCGATGACAATATCAATGGCCGGCCGCGCAAACTGATCGCGGTGGCCAACCGCAATGCGTTCTATTATTTGCTCGACCGCGAGACCGGGGAATTCATCAGCGGCACGCCCTATGCCAAGCAGACCTGGGCAAACGGCCTGGACGCGAAGGGCCGCCCGATCCTTCGCGCCGGTAATGATCCCAGCATCGCCGGCACAACGGTGTTTCCGAATCTGCAAGGCTCGGCGAATTGGTACAGCCCGTCCTACAGCCCACAGACAAAGCTGTTCTACCAATTCACGCGTGAGATGAGCACGATCTACTATAAGGGTCAGGCGAAATACACGACCGGCCAAGCCTACACGGCCGGTGGAGGAACCGCGGTTAACGGCGATGATGCCTATGCCGCGATCCGCGCGCTGGAAGGGACCACCGGAAAGCTGAGATGGGAGTTCAAGCTGCTGCAGCCGGGCATGGACGGCGTGCTATCCACGGCGGGAGGACTCGTATTCAGCGGCACCGAGGAAGGCAATTTCTTCGCGCTCGACGCGGAAAATGGGAAACCGCTGTGGGATATGCAGCTCGGCGGACCCGTTCACGCCAATCCGATGTCGTTCGGAATCGGCGGCAAGCAATATGTCGCGATCGCCGCAGGCTGGACGCTCTACGTCTTCACCGTGCCATAAGGCTAAAAACCGCGGCGCAGCTCAGCACGGGTCCTTCCCCCCTTGTGGGGGAAGGTGGCCCGAAGGGCCGGAAGGGGGGTGCGTCAACGCGTCGTAAATCGTATCGACGACATCGTCAGGTCTCTTGAACACGTCGAGATTCCAAAACCGGATTACCCTGCAACCATGTGCTTGCAGCCATTTGGTTCGCGCGGCGTCGCGGTATATTTGAGCGTCATAAGAATGAGGTTCGCCATCGAGTTCGACGATGAGTCGCGCCTTTGGACAGAAGAAGTCTGCAATGTAAGGCCCAATCGTCGCTTGGCGGCGAAAGCGAAAACCGGAAAGTTGCTTTCGGCGCAGCAACGCCCAGAGCTTGCGCTCTCCATCGGTCATATTCCATCGAAGCTCTCGGGCGCGAAGCTTGGTCAGTTCAATGCCCCCCTTCCGTCGCTTCGCGACACCTTCCCCCACAAGGGGGGAAGGAAGACTAAAACGCCACCTTGGTGCCGCCTTTTAGCGACAGCATCGCGCGCGCTTCATCGGGGCTTGCGATCTGCAGTCCCAAACCTTCGACGAGCCCGCGCACAATGCGCACCTGTTCCGCGCTGGAAGACGCGAGCCTCTTAGGGCCCGCCCAGAGGGAATCCTCCAACCCCACGCGGACATTTCCGCCCATCGCCGCCGCCATGGCCGCGATGCGCATCTGCGCCGACCCTGCGCCCAGCACGGACCATTGATAGCGATCCTCGAACAACCGATCGGCGGTGCGCCTCATATGGGCGACGTCTTCGGCATGTGTGCCGATACCGCCGAGGATTCCGAACACCGACTGCACAAAAAGCGGCGGCTTCACCAGGCCGCGGTCGAGGAAATGCTTCAGATTGTACAAATGCCCGATGTCGTAGCACTCGAATTCAAACCGCGTGCCGTTGCCCGAGCAGGTCGAGAGAATATATTCGATATCCTTGAACGAGTTGCGGAAGACGAGATCGCGCGAATTCTCCAGATGCTCACGCTCCCAGGCGAACTGGAAATCCTTGTAGCGGTCGAGGAGGTGGAAGAGCCCGAAATTCATCGAGCCCATATTGAGCGAAGCCACTTCGGGCTTGAAGAATTCCGCCGGCTTGACGCGCTCCTGCGGCGACATGAACGGACTGCCGCCGGTCGTGAGATTGATCACCGCATTGGTCTGCTGCTTGATGCGCGGCAAGAACCGCGCGAAGGCTTCCGGCGTTTGATCGGGCTTGCCGGTCTCAGGATCGCGCGCGTGCAGATGAAGGATGGCGGCACCCGCTTCCGCCGCGCCCAACGCATCGGCGATGATCTGGTCGGGCGTGATCGGCAGATGCGGCGACATCGACGGCGTGTGGATGGCGCCGGTGACCGCACAGGTGATGATCACTTTGCCGCGCGCAGACATCTGCGATGAATCTATCCGCCGCCGCCCGCGCCGCCGGTCCCGCCCATCGCGTCATTAGCGGCTTTCACCACTTCCGGCGGCATGGCGAAGGCGGTAGCGAGGATCTTCGCGACCTTCTCGCCGTCGACCTCTTTCACTTCGAGCCGCTGCTTCTTGGCGTCGGCGAGGAAGGCGGGGTCCACCATCGCGGCATGGAAGGCCGCCTTCAGCGCCGCGACCCGATCCGCCGGCACGCCGGGGGGCATCAGGATAGGACGGTCCATCGCCATGGGCGCAAGGATGAGCTGAAGAATCTGTTTGGTGCGCCCGTCTTTCGCGAACTCTCCGACCGCGGGAACGTCGGGGAATTCCGGATCGCGCTCGAGTGCGATCTGGATCGGCACCGCGACCTTCTTCTGCGGGAACCAGTCCGGCCGCGTGGAGCGAATCGAGGAGATCAACCCGCCGCAGCGGCCCTGCACCTCGCCGCGCTCCATGGCAAGATAGACCTCGTTGCCGCCCCGGTAGCCGGCAATCACCTTGATCTTGGTGCCGAACAATTTGTTCAACATCATCGGGATGGTTTCCATCTGGGAGCCCGCCCCGGAGCTGCCGACGAGGAATTGCTTGTCGAACAGATCCTGCCAGGTGCGGATGTTGGACGTCGCCCAGGCCACGCAGATGCCCGACGTCGCATTGATGGAGCCGATCCAGTTCATCTTGCGCGGATCGTATTTCGCCGCCGACATGCCGTAGAGCGGCGCGAAGGGGACGCTCGAATGCACCAGGCCTATCACCGTGCCGTCCTTGGGCGCGGCCGAATAGAGATAGTTCATCGCGCGCAAGCCGCCGGCGCCGGGCATGTATTGCACGACGATCTTCGGCTTGCCGGGGATGTGCGCCGAAAGATAGGGCGCGAAGGCGTTGGCATAGCTGCCATAGCCGCCGCCCGCATCGGCCGAGAGCATCATCGTGATCTGCCGGCCCTTGTAGAAATCGCTGACGGAATCGGCGCGTGACGCAGATGACGCAAACGCGAGCGCCAGAAGACTGGCCCCGGCTACCGCGCTCATCCAACGCCGCATCTCTTCCGTCCTAGTTCGCGCGAATGTCGATGAGAATGCCGTCGCTATCGGCGAGCCGATGCTCGCCCAACGGGCAGGAGCGGTGGAAGAGCTGCTCCAACGCCGCGCCCTCGGCGCCTGTTCCGACAGGTTCGGGCGCAAGCCGCGGATTATCGGCGGCGATGCGCGCGATGTCGGTCTTGAAAGCATCCACGCTTTCGACCTTAAAGCCGATATGGTCCATGCCGCAGGTGATGATGCCGGTGCCGGCATAATCGGTGATGTCCCAGGGCATGATGACGAGTGTCACATGGCCGTCGCTGAGATAATAATTGGGATCGCCCTCTTTGCGGTTCACTGGCGTGAATTCGAAAACGCGGGTGTAGAACTCGGCCATCTCGGCGGGCCGCATGGTGCGCATCGCGAAATGATCGATGTGGCGCGCGTTGACCGTGCCGTTATTCTCGACATAGACGTCGGTGCGGTTGGTCATGTCCTTTTGGGAGATGTCGAAGACGTTGCCGTCGGGATCATGCGTGGTGATGCCGGCGAAAGGCCGGTTGGGGGGACGCTGCTGCCATTTGACGGTGGGATAATATTTGCGCAGGCGGTCGAAGGCGGTTTCCGCATCTTCGACCTGGATGCCGAAATGGTCGAAGCCGGCCGGACGCCCGGCCCGCCGCGGGTTGATGTTGAGCCCGACATAGCCATCGCGCA
>DATHDZ010000140.1:0-12232 GCA_035318785.1 Micropepsaceae bacterium | reverse complement strand
TGCCGGCGTTGCTTCTCCTTCTCGAAGCGACGCCGGCGCTCTCTTTGTCGGATGCGCCTTACCTCGCGCCGGGTGCGTTCGACGCCGTGAACCTGCTGCCTCCGCCGCCTCAGCCGAATTCGCCGGAGCAGAAGCGCGACGTGGAACGCGTGATCCAAACCCAAAGGGCGAGCACGCCCGAACGCATGCAGCTCGCCCAAGCCGATGCCAGGGTGGACCTCACGCGCTTCGGTGACGTGCTCGGGCCCAATTTCGTCCCGGACAAGATGCCCACCGTCGTCGCTTTCTTCCGTAAGGTGGCGCGCGACACCGGCACGGTGGTCGGAATCGCCAAGGATTGCTGGGAGCGGCCGCGCCCGTTCCTTGCCGATGCACAGATTCACCCGCCGGGCCGGATGCAGCAGGAAACCGCTATCGCGCCGGGAACCGTGGCGCAGAACACCGCGCCCCATGATTCCACGTCGCCTTGCCGTGCCGTCGAGCCGACGCCGGCGTTCTCCTATTCCTACCCCAGCGGTCATTCGACCTATGGGGCAGTCACTGGAATTCTTCTCGCCAACATGGTGCCCGAGAAACGCCGCGAGCTCTTTGCCCGCGGCTGGGACTATGGCGAGAGCCGCGTGGTCGGCGGCGTCCATTTTCCCACGGACGTCGAATCAGGCAGAATCGAAGCCACGGCGATGGTCGCTTTGATGATGCAGAACGCCGATTTCAGAGCCGATCTTGCCGCGGCCCGGGTGGAACTACGAAGGAGTCTCGGGCTTTCTCAATGATGTCATGCCCTTGTCCGCCTACAGGCCGCTTCAGCTGCCGTCGCGACGGATGACGCGGCAGGGCGTCTCAAAAGGACGCAGGGATGAGGGTCAAAATTCAGCCATCATTGAATGGGTTCACTAGCACCCGATCATTCCGTTGGTCCCAAAAAGAGGAGAAGCGCGATCTCGCCGCCTACGCGCTCATTAAGACCAACCCAAAAGGGATAATCATGACGGGTTTGCGTTTTGTCGCCACGGTGCTGCTGGCGTTCATTCTATGCCTTGCATGGGATGGCGGCGGACATTCTGCTTGGGCTCAGTTCCAGCGCGCCGCCCCGGCGCAGGGAAGGCCGCCCGTGGCCGCGCCCACCGGCGCGCCCGCGGAAGCGGCGCCGTTGGCGGCCCCGGCGGGAATCATCGACACAAATGTGGTCGGCTCACGAGCCGAGATCGAGGCGGCCTTTACGCCTATAGGCCTGTTTCTACGTGCAGACATCGTCGTCAAAACCGTGCTGGGGCTGCTGATACTCGCCTCGTTCTGGTCCTGGGTTCTGATCATCGACAAATGGATCGCCTTTGGCTCGCTGAACCGAAAAGCCAAACGTTTCGAAAAGAATTTCTGGTCGGGTCGTTCGCTGGATGAGCTTTACGCGCAACACGCGCAGCGCACGGATCAGCCATTCACTGCCGTGTTCGTTGCCGCCTTGCGCGAATGGAAGCGCTCCTTCGAGGGCGGCCCGCCCCGCGAAACCCAGCTTGCCAGCGTCAAAGACCGCGTGGAGAAGGCGATGAGCGTTTCGATCCAGCGCGAAGTCGAAAAGATCGAACGCGGGCTCAGCTATCTTGCCACCGTCGGATCGACCGCGCCTTTTGTCGGTCTGTTCGGCACGGTGTGGGGAATCATGACGGCGTTCCAGGCGATCGCAGCGCGCAACGACACCACGCTTGCAACCGTCGCGCCGGGCATTGCGGATGCGCTCTTTGCCACCGCGCTGGGACTCGTTGCGGCCATTCCCGCGGTCATTGCCTATAACCGCTTTGTGAACGAGCTCGGGCGCTACACGGGGCGCCTTGAATCTTTCGCCGACGAGTTCTCGACCTTCCTATCGCGGCAACTCGACGAGAGATCGCGCTGATGCCCTCCGTCCTCAACAATCCGCGATCCGGGCGCGCTCAGCGCGGACGTCATGGACGGCCGATGTCGGAGATCAATGTCACGCCCTTCGTGGATGTGATGCTGGTCATGCTCATCGTTTTCATGGTGACGGCGCCCTTGCTCACCGTGGGCGTTCCCGTCGATTTGCCGCAGACCCGCGCCAAGTCCCTGGGCGAGGATCGCGAGCCGCTCGCCGTCAGCATCGACAAGGGCGGCACGATCTTTCTGCAGAATACGCCGGTCGGAATCGACGAATTGGTGTCGAAGCTCATGGCGATCTCCAACAATGGCTACAATCAGCGCATTTTCGTGCGCGGCGACAAGACGGTGGATTACGGCAAGGTCATGGAGGTCATGGGTCTTCTGAATTCCGCTGGCTTCACCCGGATCGGCCTTGTGACGGATGCCCCAAAAAAGCCGCCGGAGCGTTGAAAGCTCGTCTTAAGGACCCGGCGCGACACTGGCGCAGGATGAGGATTCGGGCGTGACGGGATGATGAAGCGGAGCATGATCGCATCGGGCGTGCTGCACGCGATGGTGATTGCGGTCGCCACCGTTGCGTGGCCGCATGCGATCGAGCAATCCGACGAAACCCCTTCCGTGGTGCCGGTCGACCTGGTCACGATTGCCGATGTCACCAATATCGCGCCTTCCGTGCAGGAAGCTCAGAAGCCCGAAACCCCGCCCGAGCCTGCCCCGCCCCAGCCAGAGGCTGCAACCCCGCCGCCGCCGCAAGCGGAAATTGCACCTCCAGAGCCCGATAAGACGCCCGTACCCCCGCCCAAGGAAGCGGAGCAGAAGAATGCCTCCGCTCCCGCCAACCCCGTGCGTCCGCGCCGTAAACCCGCGCCCGATCAGCAGAAATTCGATGTCGATACCGTGATCGCCATGCTCGACAAACGGGCTCCCAAGCCCGTGGCGCCCCCGCCGCCCAATGCCAAACCTGCCGAAACCACCATTAAGGGCATAGGGGCGCAGGACGCTTTCACGATGGATTTGAAGGACGCGCTGCTGGCGCAGATGCGCGAGTGCTGGAACGTTCCGGTCGGCGCGCCCAATCCGGAGCAACTGATTGTGCAGGTGCGCGTTTTTCTCGCGCAGGACGGCAGTTTGGCGCAGCCGCCGCTGCTTGAGCCGGCCTCCCGTGCGGCGGCGGCTGGGAACCCTTACATGCGCACGGCAGCCGAGGCGGCGTTGCGCGCCGTGAGTGTTTGCGAGCCCTATAAGCGTCTGCCGCCGAACAAATATGAGGCGTGGCGGGAGATCGTCATGACATTTGATCCCAGCAAGATGATTGGCCGGTAGGAACCCAGAAAGATGGCAATTTCCGATAGGTTTTTCCGTTTCCGGCGGCACCTGACCTTTGCCGCGATTCTCGCGCTCAGCTTCGCCGTGGCCGGATTTCCCCCCGCCCAAGCCGCGCTGCAAGTTCGCGTCGATCAGGGTGTTACCGAGCCCATTCCGCTGGCTATTCCCGATTTTCTCGGCACCGGCCAGTCAGGCAGGGACATCGCGACGGTGGTGCGCGCCGATTTGGAACGCTCGGGCCTCTTCCGCTCGCTCAATCCCGCCTCCTTCGTCGAACGAATCACCGACATCAACACGCCACCGCGCTTCGGGGATTGGCGCACGATCCAGGCGCAAGGGCTGGTGACCGGCCAAGCCCTGATGCAACCCGATGGCCGTCTCAAGGTCGATTTCCGCCTGTGGGATATCTTCGGCGAGAGCCAGATGGTCGGGTTGCAATTTATGACGACGCCGGAAAACTGGCGCCGCATCGCCCATCTGGTTTCCGATTCCATCTATGAGCGCATCACGGGCGAGAAGGGTTATTTCGATACCCGCGTCGTATTCATCGCCGAGTCCGGGCCCAAGCTCAACCGCCGCAAGCGCTTGGCGGTGATGGACCAGGATGGCGCCAATCCGGTGTTCCTGACTCAGGGCGATTATCTGGTGCTCACCCCGCGCTTCAATCCAACCGCACAGATGATCGCCTATATGTCCTATATCCAGAACAGGCCGCGCGTTTATCTCTTCGACCTAGAAACCGGGCGTCAGGAAGTGCTTGGCAATTTCCCCAATATGACGTTCTCGCCGCGCTTTTCCCCTGATGGGAAAAGCGTTGTCATGGCTCTGGAGACGAACGGGAATTCGGAAATCTACGTGATGGATTTGGCGACCAGGACCTCCAAGCGCCTGACCAACGATCCGGCCATCGATACGGCGCCGTCCTTCTCGCCCGACGGCAAACAGATCACCTTCGAGTCCAATCGCGGCGGGTCGCAGCAGATCTACGTCATGAACGCGGATGGCTCGAATGTGCACCGCATCAGTTTCGGACAAGGCAAGAACGGGACGCCGGTGTGGAGTCCGCGCGGCGATCTGATCGCCTTCACCAAGATCACGCCGAGCGCCTTCGGCGTTGGCGTGATGCGTCCCGACGGCTCCGGTGAGCGCGTTCTCACCCATGACTGGCAAGACGAGGGGCCGAGCTGGGCCCCCAACGGTCGAGTCATCATGTTCACGCGGACATTGCAGGCAGGTGCGGGCGGCGCGGGAAGCGGTTCGCAAATCTGGTCCATCGACATCACCGGGCGCAACCTGCGCCGTGTACTTTCGCCGGGCGATGCATCCGATCCTGCATGGTCGCCCTTGATACAGTGAAGCCCATCTCGTAATTTTGTTTCCATTAACCAAGCAGCTTGGATTCGAAAAAACACGTTGAGGGACCATTACCCTAAGAAGCGCATCGCCAGGGGCGTCCTGCGCATAACGGAGGTGCATAAAAATGATGACACGAACCACCAGCGCAAAACTGGCGAGTCTTTCTTTGATTCTCTTTTTCGCGGCGGCTTGCAGCGACGAAATGATGATGCCGCCTCCCGCGGCCATGCCCCCCCCACCCCCTCCGGCAGCCGCTCCGCCGCTGCCACCTCCGCCGCCACCGGCAAGGCCCCCTGCTCCGGTACAGCAATCCATCGTCCCGGGCAGCCTGCAGGACTTTCAAGTGAATGTCGGCGACAGGGTGTTTTTTGAATATGACAGGGCCGATCTCGACGATCGCGCACGCGGCGTCCTGCAGAAACAGGCTGCTTGGCTGCAACGTTTCGGGGCCGTGATCCTGATCGTGGAAGGCCATGCCGACGAACGCGGCACTCGTGAGTACAATCTCGCGCTGAGCGCCCGCCGGGCCCAATCGGTGAAGGATTATCTCGCCAGCCTTGGGGTTTCCGGGGCGCGTCTGGAGACAATCTCCTACGGCAAGGAACGTCCGGTTTGCGTTGAGTCGAACGAGGCTTGCTGGTCGCAGAACCGGCGCGGCGTTTCGACGATCAAGAGCGGCTCCGTTTCCTGAATGAAACGTTACTGTCGGGGTCGGACATCGGAAATTCTGGTGTCCGATCCTATAGTTGCGATTCTGAGAAAGCCGTAATTCCACCAAGTTTTGGGATAGGATGGCCAAGTCTGTATTTCTGCAGCGATGAGGCGATGCGATGAAAGCGACAAGCGGAAGGTGGATAAAGGCCGGCGCAGCTTTGATCGCCGCTGCCGGTTTCCTTGCAGGCGTGCATTCTGCGACGGCACAGGCGACGCAGACGATCGATTCGCGGGAACTCATCCAACGCTTGCAGCGCCTTGAGCGCGACATGCGCGACCTGCAGGCCGAGACGTTCCGCAAGGCGCCTGGCGACCGCACCGCTCCGCCCGCCGCTACAGCCAATGCGACTCCGACTCCGCCACCGCAGCCTGAGTCGCAAGCCGCGATTCCGGATTTGAATCCGATTCTGCGTCAGATAGGTGATCTGGAGGAGGGCCTGGGCCGTTTGACCGGACAGATGGAAGAGCTCGGCCATCAGGTCGATCAGCTTTCGCAGAAGACCGATCGGCTGCAGAAGCAGATGGATTTCCAGGCCGAGCAAGCGCGCACCGGCGCGTCCGCCACGCCGGCGCAACCCGGTGGCGATGCGGGCAATGAGCTCGCCTCCATCAATCCTGATGCCGCCGCGCCGACATTGCGCGGTGCCCCGCCCGCCAATCTGGGCCAGATACCGGCCGGCACACCCGTGCCTGCTCCCGCCAACAGGCCTACCGATGCCAAGCGCCAATTCGACGAGGCGATGAATCTCTTGTCGCGCGCGCAATATGACAAAGCGAAAGATGCCTTCCGCGCATTCGCCGATGCGCACCCCGACGAGGATCGCGCTCCCGATGCGCTATATTGGACGGGCGACATCGCCTATTCTGCGAAAAAGGATTACCCCGAAGCGGCGCGCGATTTCGCCGAGCTGTTGAAGAAATATCCCAAGGCACAGCGTGCCCCTGAAGGCATGCTGAAGCTTGGGCTGGCGCTGTTCGAACTCGGCCAGATGAAAGAAGGCTGTGCCGCCCTTGTCGCGCTCCCCGCAAAATATCCCGACGCCGCACCGACAGTCGCGACGCGCGCGCGGACCGAGCGCACCAACAACAAATGCCGCTGATTCCAAGCGCGATCTAGCTGCGCGATTTTATTTCGCGCTCACCCGACTTGGCGTTACGCCGGCTTCGCGCACCGCGCTCGCCGTTTCGGGCGGGGGCGATTCCGTCGCGCTGGCCGAATTGTTTGCCGATTGGCGTGACGAGACGCGTGGCGTTCCTCCCATTGTCCTCATCGTCGATCACGCTTTGCGCGGCGGCTCCAAGGACGAGGCCGCGCGGGTCCAAGCCTGGGCGCGGGCAAAGGGCTTGGAAGCCCACATCCTTTCCTGGAAGGGGCGCAAGCCGGTATCCGGAATCGAAGGCAAAGCCCGCGAAGCCCGCTATGCCCTCATGGGCGAATGGTGTGCCGCGCATGACGTGCCCAGTCTTTTGGTGGCGCATACGCTGGAAGATCAGGCTGAAACCTTCCTGCTCCGGCTTGGGCGCGGCAGTGGCGTCGACGGCCTGGCCGCCATGGCGCCGCGGGCCGCGTTTCCCGTCGCGGGCTTTGAGCGCGTTGAGGTTTTGCGGCCCTTGCTGGAAATCGGACGAGCGGAGCTGCGCGCCTTCCTGAGCGCGCGGGCAATTTCCTGGCTCGAAGACCCGATGAACGAGGATTCGCGGTTTGCCAGGGCGCGGCTGCGCAAAGCGCTGCCCATGCTTGAAGCGGCCGGGGTGTCGGCGCGGCGAATCGCAGAAGCCGCGCGACATCTCTCGCGCGCGCGCCAGGCGCTGGAGGCAGCGACGAAGGGTTTCCTCGCCAACCATGCGCGAGTGGAGGAGGGCGATTTCGCGCTGCTCGATGCCGCAGCGCTCGCGCGAACAGATCGCGAGACCGGCCTGAGGGCACTCTCGGGTCTGCTGATGCTGGTATCGGGCAAGGCCTACCGGCCCCGTTTCGAGCGGCTGGAAAATTTGTTCGATTCGATCATTGGGGGAACTTTTGCCGCCGCGCGCACGCTTTGCAGCTGCCGAATCAGTCGCGCCCCCAAAGCACGCGCGGTTTTCGGTCCAGCGACGCTCCTGATTGCCCGCGAGCCACGCCGCGGGAACGGAGCGTGAGCTCCGAACAGAAATTGGGGACGAAAAGGGCCAAAGTGCCGGTTTTCCCTGCGCATGGCCAATAAGGAACATCCAAGGGCGAGAACAAGGCTGCTATATTTGCCCCAGAAAGGGCGCATTCAGACGGTCTCATGCAATTCTTAACCGTTTCCTGACTGGCAAGAGCGTATCTAAGTACCTATCTGTTGGACGAATATCCGCGCATCGGCGTTATTCTCAACGACGACCGGGCCCGGGGAAGAGGTCGGCCGTGAATAATTTCCGCAATCTGGCACTCTGGATCATCATCGCGCTGCTGCTGGTGGCGTTGTTCAATCTCTTTCAGGGACCGGCGCAACGCCAGGGTCGCGCGCCCATTTCGTTCAGCGAATTCAATCAGCAGGTGGTCGGCGACCAGATCAAGACGGTCAACATCGCCGGGACCCATGTTGAGGGCCAGTTCAAGAACGGCACCCAGTTCTCGACCGATATCCCGGACGACCCGACCCTGACCCAGCGCCTGCTTGAGCACAATGTGGACATCAAGGTGCGCCCCGAAGGCGACAACATCACCTTGCTCTCGGTGTTCATCAACTGGTTCCCGATGCTGCTGTTCGTGGCCGTGATGATCTTCCTGATGCGGCAGATGCAGGCAGGAGGCGGCAAAGCCATGGGCTTCGGTAAGAGCCGGGCCAAGATGCTGACCGAGCGACAGGGCCGCGTGACTTTCGAGGATGTGGCGGGCGTCGACGAGGCCAAAGAAGATCTGGTCGAGATTGTCGACTTCCTGAAGGACCCACAGAAATTCCAGAAGCTTGGGGGCCGCATTCCCAAGGGCGTTCTGCTCGTCGGCCCTCCGGGCACCGGCAAGACGCTGCTCGCCCGCGCCATCGCCGGCGAAGCGAATGTTCCCTTCTTCACGATTTCCGGCTCCGACTTCGTCGAGATGTTCGTGGGCGTGGGCGCATCGCGCGTCCGCGACATGTTCGAACAGGCCAAGAAGAACGCGCCTTGCATCGTCTTCATCGACGAAATCGACGCGGTCGGGCGCCATCGCGGCGCTGGCCTCGGCGGCGGCAATGACGAACGCGAACAGACACTGAATCAGCTGCTGGTCGAGATGGATGGCTTCGAGGCCAATGAAGGCGTGATCCTGATCGCGGCCACCAACCGGCCCGATGTGCTCGATCCCGCGCTGCTGCGTCCCGGCCGCTTCGACCGCCAGATTGTGGTGCCGAATCCCGATCTTTCGGGCCGCGAGAAGATCTTGAAAGTGCATATGCGCAAAGTCCCGCTGGCGCCCGACGTCGAACCCAAGGTGATCGCCCGCGGCACGCCGGGCTTCTCCGGCGCGGACCTCGCCAATCTGGTCAATGAAGCCGCGCTTCTGGCCGCACGCCGCGGCAAGCGGTTGGTCAGCCGTGCGGAGTTCGAAGACGCCAAGGACAAGGTGATGATGGGCGCCGAGCGCCGCACGCTCGCCATGACGGATGAGGAAAAGAAACTCACCGCCTATCATGAGGGCGGCCATGCGCTGGTGGCGCTGAGCGTCATCGGGTCCGATCCCATTCACAAGGCCACCATCATTCCGCGCGGACGTGCGCTCGGCATGGTGATGCGGCTGCCCGAGCGCGACGCGGTCTCGCTGACGCGGCAGAAGCTCAATGCCGATCTCTGCGTCGCGTTTGGCGGACGCATCGCCGAAGAGCTGATCTTCGGCTACGACAAGGTGACGACGGGCGCGCAATCCGACATCGAGATGGCGACGCGCATGGCGCGGGCCATGGTGACTCGCTTCGGCATGTCGGACGAGTTGGGTCCGATCTCCTATGGCGAAAACCAGGAAGAAGTCTTCCTCGGCCATTCCGTGTCGCGCACGCAAAGCGTGTCGGAAGCCACCGCCCAGAAGATCGATTCCGAGGTGCGCCGTATCATCGAAGAGACTTACAACCGCGCCAAGCAGATCCTGCAGGATCGTATCGACGATTTGCACGTGCTGGCGAAGGGCTTGCTCGAATACGAGACGCTGACCGGCGAAGAGATCAAAGCGCTGCTGCGCGGCGAAAGGCCGGTGCGCACGCCTTACGAGGAACCCGAGGCACAGCCGCAATCGCGGCCGGCCGCGACCGTCCCGCAAGCGGGCCGTCCGCGCGAGCCCGGAATTACCATTTCCCCGGAACCCCAGCCGGGAACGTGACGTTGTCGTCCCTCACGCTGGACAAAGCCGGCATGAGGGACGAAGGTTTTCGCCCCTCCTGAGCGTTCATGGGCGAGGCCGATGCCGCACCCCTTCCTCTTCGGCATTCTCAACATCACGGAGGATTCCTTCTCCGACGGCGGGCGTTATCTCGAGCCCGAAGCCGCCCTTGCCCATGCCAGGAAGCTCATCGCCGAGGGCGCCGACGCTCTTGATGTGGGCGGAGCGTCCAGCAATCCCAGCTCCGATCCGGTTCCCCCTTATATTGAAATCGGTCGCATCGCCCCGATCGTCCTGGCCGCCAAGGAAGAGGGGTGGAAAATCTCCATCGACAGCTTCGCGTCCGAAACCCAACTCTGGGCGCTGGAGGAGCGCGTCGACTATCTGAACGACATTCAGGGTTTCGCCGACACTTCGATCTATCCCTATCTGGCTGCGGCGAAGACCAAGCTGATCGTCATGCATGCCGTTCAGGGTGTGGGGCGAGCCCAGAAGATCGATACCGATCCCGCCAGCATCATGGGCCGGATCGCCGATTTCTTCGATGTCCGCATCGAGGCGCTCACCCAAGCCGGCATTTCGCGCGACCGCCTGATCCTCGATCCAGGCATGGGGCTCTTTGTGGGCACCCGGCCCGAGGTGTCGCTTACGGTGCTGCGCCGGCTGCCGCAGCTGAAATCGGCCTTCGGCCTGCCGATGATGGTTTCGGTCTCGCGCAAATCCTTCCTGCGCAAGCTCGCGGGGCGCAGCGTGGCGGAAATCGGGCCGGGGTCGCTCGCTGCGGAGCTGTACGCGGCCCTGCACGGAGCCGATATGATCCGAACCCACGAGCCGAGGCCCCTTCGCGACGCTTTAACTATTTGGTCCCAAATTGATACGGGCTGAGGGCGAGAAACGCTGAGCGACGTATTATAGTGGCTTCGGGGTAGGAGTTTTCATGACGCGTAAATTGTTCGGTACCGACGGCATCCGGGGGTTGGCCAACAAGTTCCCCATGACCTCGGAGATTGCCCTGAAAGTGGGCATGGCGGCCGGACGCATCTTCACCACGGGCGACCACACCCATCGCGTGGTGATCGGCAAGGACACGCGCCTATCCGGTTACATGATTGAATCCGCACTGGTATCGGGCTTCACATCGGTCGGCATGGATGTGTTCCAGTTCGGCCCCCTGCCGACGCCTGCGGTCGCGATGTTGACGCGCTCGCTTCGCGCCGACCTCGGCGTGATGATCTCCGCGTCGCACAATCAATATCATGACAACGGCATCAAGCTGTTCGGTCCCGACGGGCAGAAGCTCTCGGACGAGCGCGAGCGCGAAATCGAAGCGCTGATGGAGAACGGGCTGGAGGAGGGTCTCGCCGAGCCGTCTAGAATCGGGCGCGCACGGCGCATCGAAGACGCCCAGGCGCGCTACATCGAATTCGTCAAACGGACATTTCCCAAACATCTGCGGCTCGAGGGTCTGCGCATCGTGGTCGATTGCGCTCATGGCGCCGCCTATCGCGTGGCGCCCGCCGTGCTGTGGGAATTGGGCGCGGATGTCTTCGCCATCGGCGTCGAACCCAATGGCACCAACATCAATCAGGAAGTCGGCTCGACCGCGCCTGGCGCCATGATCGAGAAGGTCAAGGAGACGCGGGCCGATTTCGGCATCGCGCTGGACGGCGATGCCGACCGTGTCGTGATGTGCGACGAAAAAGGCTTTGTGATCGACGGCGACCAGATCTTGGCTCTGATCGCGCGCTCCTGGGCGCGCAGCGGAGAGCTGAAAGGCGGCGGTGTGGTCGGCACGGTGATGTCGAATATCGGGCTGGAACGCTTCCTCACGGCGCAGGATCTGAAGCTGGTGCGTTCGCCCGTCGGCGACCGCTACGTCATCGAGAAGATGCGCGAAGGCGGCTTCAATGTCGGCGGCGAACAATCGGGCCATATCATCTTCAGCGATTTCATCACCACGGGCGACGGCTTGATCGCCGCGCTGCAAGTTCTGGCCGTGCTCGCCGAAGAGCGCCGGCCGGCGAGCGAAGCGGCGCATATTTTCGAACCCGCGCCGCAATTTCTGGAAAATGTCCGGCTGCGTCGGGGCGAGCCGCTCAGCGATGAGAAAGTGACCTCGCACATCAAGGCCTGCGAAGCGCGGCTGAACGGCAGCGGGCGCCTGTTGGTCCGCAAATCCGGCACCGAGCCCGTCATCCGCATCATGGGCGAGGGCGAAGACGAGAAGCTGGTTCGTCAGATGGTGCGCGAGATTGCCCAAGTGATCCGCGAAGCCAGCGCCTAAAGCCGTTTCCCCTCTATTTGCTCTCCCCCTCGCGCGAGGGGGTAGGATGAGGGGAAACACTTCTGACCGATACGGCCCGATGAAAAACCCTGTCCGCATCCTCAGCATTGCCGGATCGGATTCGGGCGGCGGCGCCGGTATCCAGGCAGACATCAAGACCGTGACCGCATTGGGCGGCTATGCGATGACCGCGATCACGGCGGTCACGGTACAGGACTCAACGGGCGTCCACGGTTTCCATTCGGTCCCGCCGCACATCGTCGCTGAGCAGATCCGCGTCGTGTTGGCCGACATCGGCGCCGATGCGATCAAGACGGGCATGCTGGTATCGGGTGCTTGCGTGG
>DATHDZ010000139.1:0-13955 GCA_035318785.1 Micropepsaceae bacterium | reverse complement strand
GAGGGCCTGCGTTCGAAAGAATTCGCCGCCGCGCGCGCGAAGCTGATCGATCCGGCCAAAGCGAGCTGCAGCGTTCCGCCGGGCAAGCCGCCGGGCACCGACAACGGCACGACCTATCTCTCCGTGGTCGATCGCGACGGCAATATGGTCTCGCTGATCCAGAGCAATTACTCGACCGTCGGCTTCGGTTCGGGCATCGCCGTTGGCGGCGCCGGCTTTGCGCTGCAGAACCGCGGCGGTTTGTTCACGCTCGACAAAACGCATCCCAACGTGCTCGCAGGACGCAAGCGGCCCGTCCACACGATCATTCCCGCCTTCATGGAAAAGGGCGACGTCCGCGTCGCTTTCGGCATCATGGGCGGCTGGAATCAAGCGCAAGCGCATGCGCAATTCGTCTCGAACGTCGTCGATTTCGGCATGAACGTGCAGGGAGCGATGGACGCGGCCCGGTTCTCGAAGGAAACCTTCGCCGGCTGCGATGTGAATTTCGAGGCGCGCATTCCCGAAGCCACGCGCAAGGAACTGACCTCTCTTGGACACCAGATCATCATGCGCGGGGACTATTCCTCAACCCGCATGGGATCGGGACAGGCGGTCGAGCGGGACTTTGCGAGAAGCGTGAATTTCGGCGCGTCCGATCCGCGAAAGGACGGGGCGGCGATTGCCGAATTGCGCCCGTTTACCTTGGGCCGCTGATCCGCAAACCGCGATGGCATGGCCGTTGCAGCTTCCACCTCGGGGCGTTTCAAAACGCGTCAATGGCGCGGAGGTAAAGTGACATGCACATGGATGTCGGAAGCAAGAATCTGGGAAATTTTCCGGATATTCAGTTTCGCAAAAAGCGGCTGACGGTGGCGATTCACGCGCATTTCGATATGGAACGCGCGGAGGACGTCAGCGCGGTCAAGCAACGGGTTGAGGATTCCCTGTCGCGGCTCGCTGAAGAGGGACGGGCTAAGGTCACCTACACTTTGTCGGACGTGTAAATCCCAAGCCTGTTTCAATAAGTGCGAGCGCCGGCCTCGAATCCCAAACAGGGACTTCGAGGCTGTCGCGTTTGCGTCAACGCAGGGCGAAATTCTGATCTTTCAACAGGGGACAGACGGCCGCGCCCTGGCATTGAGTGAGGTTGAACGTGATCGTCTCTTTGGGACCGATGTCGGCAAAACGGATCGGAACGCCTTCCCCGTCGAACCACAGCTCGTAACGCTTCTGTCCGTCGGGCCGCTGGATCCGATAATGGTGGGTCTCGATGCTATGGCCATTGACCGTGAGGGGCACCGTTTCGCCGCCGCTCACGCCGACCTTCTCTACATGCCCCTCTTCCGGGGTGAGGATGGTATCGCCCATCAGGACCTTGTCAGACCACGGATTGGCCGGTCTCACGTTGGTCGGGGCCGCAATGGTGCCCGTCGGCGCGATGACGGTGAAATGGTCACCTTCGGCGACGCCGTTCACGACGGTCTTTTTGCCGTTCTGGGTCGTCTCGCCGTGAAAATTCATGAGACGTGATCCCTTCCAGCGTTCGACCCGGTCAAACTCCTGGCGGTAAGCGGGGATTCCAAGGATGGACACCTTGATGCGCCCTTGCGTGTTTACGGTGGTGCTGTCGGCGTCCTTATCAACGATATTCGTGTAGGTGCCGACATCGCCATATTTCGAGTGCTGGACCTGATACTCCATCCGGGTTGGGGTATCCGCCGCTGAAGCCGCGATAGGGACCTCTGCGGCGAGGCTTCCCGTAAGGAACCCTAACGCAACCACCCTGAATCTAGCTGGACCAAACATGAAAGCGCGCCGCATCTTGCTGTCTGTTGTGTGTGCAAGGGGTAATCCCGAAAAAGCCGTTTCGTTCCCGAACCTTCGCGCGGAGGATCGGCGTTTGGGATCACCGGCGTCCCAAGCTTGGTCTGGGCCCGTCCCCGAGAGGGTCATTAACCGTGCCCGAAACAGCACGTCCGGACGTAGCGCTGCGCGAATGGTGAATCATAACAGGCGAGAAAAGCCCAGATTACCTGGGGTTTCAGGGCCTGTTTACCGCTTTCCCCGGGCGGCATCCCGCTTGCAGCCAACCTGGCATGACACAGGGCGGCATCATTCTCCTTCTTGCGGCGCTTTCAGCGCACGGCCACCAGGTTCGGACCGAGAAGGCCGAAGTCACCTGCATGGCTCAAGCCCTCTATTACGAAGCACGTGGCGAAGGCCAGGACGGTCAGGAAGCCGTGGCCGAGGTGATCCTTCAACGCGTTCGGAGCGGCGGACACCCCGATACGATCTGCGGCGTCGTGCGTGAGCCCCGCCAGTTCTCCTTTCTGACCGACGGCTCGACGTTGCGTGAGCTGGACGCCGATGCTTGGCAGTCCGCCAAACAGCTTGCGGCACGCATCGTGCGGGGCGAGCTGGTTACCTCGCTGACGCGCCGGGCACAGTTCTATCATCAGATCGACATTCAGCCGGCTTGGGCGAGCGAGATGGTGCGCACGGCGAAAATCGGCAATCACGTCTTCTACAGGCTGCCCGGCCGCAGTCACGACGAGGGCCGGGCCACGCAAGTCCGTTTGACGGTTCAGCCGGTTCACGGCGCTTCGAGCAAGCCGCGTAGCGCCTAGACCTTGCGGCCTTTAGCAGTTCTCTTCATCGCCCTTGTTGCCCCGGCAGCTAAGCGAGCGACCGCCTAAGGCATTGGCCTAACAATCTGCCTATCTTGGCGAGCGCGTCGTTTCTCTTTGGTCCGCGCTAACCAATGTCAAAAACTCCGCGTTCAACTTTTCCAGCGATACTCCCCGCCGATGTCGGATCGACGCGACAAGGGGGCATGGGGATGGGTAGCGAACTGAAAATCTACTACCAGGACAAGCTCGGCGGCTGGCAATTCGGCCTAGGAGGATTCTATCAGGTGGCATCCGCGGTCGAAGCTGCCAAGGACCTTTCCGAGCACATGAAGACCAAAACCCGGATCGTGGACGCGCTCACGGGCCGGGTGCAAAGCCTGGTGGAAGTCGTCCTCGCCTAGGGCGCTTTTCTTCGTGAGGACGGCCGCGCCACGCGAACGTTATGAGAACGGCCCCGGGGCACAGGCACAGCTCTTCACGACCCTTTAAGAAAACACGCTCACACTGCCATCGGCTTTCGTAAGCGGATCACGCTATGACCACCCTCAATCAAGAACGTCGCCTCACCACGCGGGTGCTTTCCGTGTGGAAGAAGATCGCCGGGAAGGGTTTCCCGAAGCGCTCGCAGGTCGATCCGCGGGATTTCGGAACCGACTGGGCCTACTGTCTGATGATCGATGCCGACGACGTGCCGGGGAACTCGCGCTTCTCGCATGTGGGAAATGCCTTGCGCGATTCGACATGGCCGACCTTCGACCGGCAGCGTGTTTCCGAATGCCTGCAGGGCTCGCTCCTCGAACTGGTTACGCGCCATATCGGACGCGTCACGGAAAAAAAGAAGCCCGTCAGCTATGGCGGCTCTGCTTGTCACGAGGATGGCGATATTCTTTACCGGACGATTCTGTTGCCGCTTTCGGAAACCGGCGACAAGATCGATGGGGTACTCGCGGCCGTCGCGTATCGCGAGGTTACCGTCGTGCATGAGATATCGCTGTCCGAGAGCGTCGCCACTCACCACGCTCACCCGGCAGAATAGCGCGCGTCCTCAAGTCATCGTTCGAAGCTCACGCCTGCCGTTCGAGCTCGTGCTCGGCGCCGGCGATTTGGGGTTTTGCGTCGGGCGCGGCGGAACGCACCCACACGGCGCCGCGAAGCAGGGCCTTGCGCGCGTCCCATTGGTCCGCGGGATCGAGGGTTTCGAGAAACTCCACCTCCCCACCCGCGAACATCGCAATCGGCGCGCCGTCCCGATACAGCACCCGGTTGCCCGTCAGCGCGCTGAGCTTCGGCCCCGGCGTCAGGATGCCCGCGAGATTCAGCGGGTCGGCGCCGGAGACGGAGATCCACGCGCCTGACTCTTTGCGGCGGCGAATCTCGCGCAGCATGCCGATCGCTTCGGGCAGCGCGAATTGTTCGCCGGACAGACCCGCTACGAAACGGCCGCCGCGGATTTCGCCGCGACCCTCGAGCCGGCGATAGACCCGCAACAGCTCGCGCCAAGGGGGCAGCCATGCGGCTTCGCGCGCGAGGAGGCGCCAGAACACGACGCCATAGCGCTTCAGTAAGGTACGGGCGACGTGCTCGACCGCATCGGAGTCTGTGGTGGACGCTCCTCGGCGGGCGAGCGCCCAGCGTCCGGACTCTTCCATGCCGAACTTGGCGGCGCGCCGGCGACGTTCTCCGGCAAAGGGTTTGCGTTCACCCGATGGCACCAGCAGCGCGCGCAACCCGCCGAAACTGTCCGAGCTCACTACGCCCAGCGCTACCAGTTCCGCGAGCGCCTCCTCGACCTGGGTGCGCAACAAGCCAGTGGCCTCGACAAGCTCATGAAAGAACGAAGCGCCATGTTGGCGAAGCGAGTCCGCGATCGTCTGCGCATGCGAGCTCAACGGGGCGGGGTCCGCCGTTGCGGTCAGAGACGTCCACATCGCCGCATGGCGCCGGGCGAGCAGAGTGATCGGCGTGGTGCGGACGGGCGCAACCTTGGCATCGCCGCCATTGGACCGCGCGCTGGAGGGGCGCAGCCTCGCCCAGGTCACATGTCCTGCCAAACAACGATCATCGAGCCAAGCCGGTTCGTAATCGCCAAGACGCGCAGGCAAGACCTCCGTCTCCCAGCTTCCGGCGGCGGCTTCGAAACCTTCGAGCTGCTCGACGATCGTATCGAGGGAATCGGGACCCTGCATGCGGGCATCGGGCGCGACGCGCTGCCAGCCGAACAGGAAACGCATGAAATCGCGCACCGCGACGGGCTCGATCTCCGCGCGCAGGCGCTTGACCGTATAGGAGTGGATGCGCGCGAGCAGCCGGCGCTCGCACCATTCCTCCGCGGCTGCCAGCGGCGTGAAACGGCCGCGCATCGCGAAGCCTTCGGTCTGGAGCGCGGCGAGCGCGCCGGCGATATCGCCCGGCGTGCGCCCCAATGGCGTGGCGAGCGCGGCCTCGGTCACCGGGCCTTGGCCCTCCAACCGGCCGCGAAGGATCTCAATCAGCGCTTCTTCGGGCGACCAATTGCGAGCAGCAAACGCTGAAGGGGCGGTGATCTCGGGCAGAAGTGTCGCGGTGGGCCACAGGGCGCGGAATTCCGGCAATCGCTCCGCCGTGATCCACAGCGTGGCGGCCGGCGTGTGCAGCGCAGCAGCGCGTTTCTGTTGCGCGAGGTCGTGCAGCCAATCGCTCCATTCGCTCGACGCACCGACTTCTTCGGCGGTGAGGTAGCCAAGCCAGACCAGCGAATCGTGCAGCTCATCGGCGTTCGTGGGTTCCGGCCACGCTTCGCCGCGCACGCGCGCAATCGCTTCGGGATCGAGACGGCCGAGATCGGCCGCCACTTCCGGCGCGAGCCAGCGCCGGCTCATCACCGCCTGGGTGCGGCGTTCTTCGAGCGGCGCATCGTCGAGATAGGCATAGGGCCGCGCCGACAGCACTTCGAGCGCGAGCGGAGAGGGCTCGGTGAGATCGCAAGCGACCACGCGAATCTCGCCGCGCTCGATGCGGGTGAGAAGCCGTTCCAAACCGGCCAGGTCCATTGCCTCGCAAAGGCAATCTTCGATGGTTTGACGCACCAAAGGATGATCCGGAATTTCGCGCTCGCCGACGAGATTCTCGCCGCACGCCACCTGGTCGGGGAAAACCGTGGCGAGAAGGTCTTCGGCCGCCATACGCGCGAGTTGCGGCGCGATCTTCTTGCCGCCGCGAAAACGCGGCAGTGCCAGCGATATGCCCGTGACCCAGCGCCAGCGCGTGGTGAACATCGGCGCATCCAGCAGGGCTTGGATCAGCAGAGGCTTGACGGTGTTCGAATTGAGGTAACGCGCAACATCTGCCAACTCGAAGCTGTGCGCCGTGGTGAGGGAGAGGACAATGTTGTCTTCCGTCGCCGCCGCCTGCAGCTCGAAATTGAACTTGCGGCAAAACCGCTTGCGCAGCGCCAACCCCCAGGCGCGGTTGATGCGGCTGCCGAACGGCGAATGGATGACAAGCTGCATGCCGCCCGCTTCGTCGAAGAAGCGTTCGAACACGATGGTCTCCTGCGTCGGCAAAGTGCCAAGCGCCGCATGCGAGGACAGGAGATATTCGACGAGCTCCCGCGTTGCCGTCTCGGAGAGCCCGACGTCCTCCATCAGCCAGCGCCGGGCCTCGTCGCCCGTCGGATCACTCGATAGAGAATCGGCCATTGTGGTTCGCAGCCGGGAGACCGAGGAAGACAATTCATCGCTACGGCCCGGGGCTTCGCCGAGCCAGAACGGAATCGTCGGCGCCATGCCATGCGCGTCTTCCACGCGTACCGTTCCGCGTTCCACCCGCAAAATGCGATAGGAATGATTGCCGAGCTGGAACACGTCGCCGGCCAGACTTTCGACGGCGAAATCCTCGTGCACACTGCCGACAAAAATGTTCTCCGGCTCCAGAAGAACCTTGTAATCGGCATTGTCGGGAATGGCGCCGCCCGAGGTCAAAGCCGTGAGCCGCGCGCCCCGGCGGCCACGTAGCATGTGATTGACGCCGTCATGATGGATGAGGGCGCCGCGCCGGCCCAGGCGCGTGCTGAAGCCGTCGCCCAGCATGTTGACGACCTGTGTGAAATCCTCGCGGGGCAGGGCGCGATAAGGCCAGGCGCGGCGGATCATCTCGAACAGTCCGTCCTCGCTCCATTCCCGCGCCGCGGTCTCCGCGACGATTTGCTGCGAGAGCACGTCGAGCGAATTTTGTGGAATCGTGAGGCGATCGAGCTCGCCGCGATTCACGCTGTCGATGAGGGCCGTGCACTCGACCAGCTCGTCGCGTGAAAGCGGGAACAGCCGCCCCTTGGGCGTGCCGGCGACCGCGTGTCCGGAACGTCCGACGCGCTGCAGGAAATTTGCGATCGAGCGCGGCGAACCGATCTGGCAAACGAGATCGACATCGCCGATATCGATGCCGAGTTCCAGAGAGGCCGTCGCCACCAGCGCCTTCAACTCGCCGCGCTTCAGCCTTTGCTCGGCATCGAGGCGCAGTTCCTTCGCGAGACTCCCGTGATGCGCGGCGATCTGCTGCTCGCCGATGCGTTCGGAGAGGTGACTGGTCACCCGTTCGACCAGGCGGCGCGTGTTGACGAAGATCAGCGTGGTGCGATGGGCCTCGATCAGTTGTCCGAGCTGGTCGTAGATCTGCTCCCAGACGTCGTTCGACATCACCGCTTCGAGGGGCGCGGGGGGAAGCGCCAAAGCAAGATCGCGGGCGCGGCGATGGCCGGTGTCGACGATTTTGCATTCCGTTCCGGCTTCGCCTGCGCCGACCAGAAAATGCGCGACGTCTTCGATGGGTTTTTGGGTCGCCGACAAACCGATCCGCAACAGGCGATGGTTACAGAGTGCACTCAAACGCTCCAGCGAAAGGGCAAGATGGCTGCCGCGCTTGTTGGGAGCCAGCGCATGGATCTCGTCGATGATGACCGTGCGGGTCGTCGCCAGCATGGCGCGCCCCGATTCGGAGCCCAAAAGGATGTAGAGGGACTCGGGCGTCGTCACGACGATATGGGGCGGGCGTTTGCGCATGCGCGTGCGCTCGACCGCCGGCGTATCGCCGGTGCGGACCCAGGTGCGGATATCGACCTCCGGCAGGCCCTGTGCCCGCAAGACCTCGCTGATGCCGGCGAGCGGTACCTGCAGATTGCGCTGGATGTCGTTGGATAGGGCTTTGAGCGGCGAGACATAGACCACTTGGGTCTCGTCCTTGAGTTCGCCCTTCAACCCCTGACGTACGAGGGAATCGATCGCCGCCAGGAAGGCGGCGAGGGTCTTGCCCGATCCCGTGGGCGCGGCGATCAGCACGTTCCGCCCCGATTGGATCGCCGGCCAGGCCTGCGCCTGGGCTGCCGTCGGCGCAGCGAAGCTGCGCTCGAACCACGCCGACACGGCGGGATGGAAAAGCGAGGTGGAAGCCATCAATCAGGATTAAGGGCGGGCAGGGAACAAATCAAGTACTCAGGCCGCGAAACCCCCAAAACACAACCGGACAAGATCAGGCCTGCTGATCTTGTCCGGGTTTTCAACGCAAAACGAAAAGCGTCAGAGACCGCCCATATTGCGGAATCTCTGCACGCGCTGGCCCTGCACTTCGGCGGTGTAGATATTGCCCTTGCTGTCGATGGCGATGTTGTGAAGGTTCTCGAACTCGCCGGGACCGCGTCCCACCCGTCCGATGCTGCCCACGACCTGGCCGTCGCTGCGGCGAAGGATGTGGATTTCGCCATTCGGATCGTCCGAGGTGAACCAATAGGTCTGCGCCTTGTCGGGCCAGAACACCGTGGAACCGGTCACGCCCGGAGCCGTCGAGTCGCGCAACACCGGGATTTCTTTCACGAACGTCCCGTCCTTCTGAAAGACCTGGATGCGATTGTTGCCGCGGTCGCTGAGCACGACCTGCCCGTCATTGGTGATGCGGATGCCATGCACCGGATTGTTGAATTGCTGCGGCAGCACTTTCGCATCGTAGGTGATCTTCTCGTCGGTCGGCGGCTTGCCATAGGCGCCCCACATGCGCTTGAAGGCACCGGTGTCGGCATCGAACACCACAACGCGGTGATTGAAATAGCCGTCGGCGACATAAAGCTCATTGGTCGCTTGATCGACCACCATATCGGCGGCGCGGCCCACGCGCGTCGTGTCTTTGCTATCCGTCTGCTTGGCCGACTTGCCGATCTGCATCAGGAATTTGCCGTCATGGGTGAATTTCAGGACCATGCCGTCATTCTCGCCATTGCCGCCGAGCCAGACATTGCCCTTATAGTCGACGAACATACCGTGCTCGTTGGCTGGCCAGTCATAGCCTTTGGCTGTCTCCGGTCCGCCCCATGCCTGCAGGACATTGCCGTCCTTGTCGAACTGCACCACCGAAGGCGCCGTGAAGCAGCATTTGGACTTGTCGCCCCGCTGCGCGCGCTTGTCGCGATCGTTCACCGTGCGGGGGCGCTGGCTGATCCAGACCGTGTCGTCCTTGTCGACGAAGATGCCGCCGATCTGGCCGAAGATCCAATTCTTCGGCAGGGGTTTGGGCCAAGACGTGTCGATCTGGAATTTCGGTGCGTCCGCGGCGAAGACCGAACCGGACATCGCAAGCGCGACAATCCCGGCAAGTGAAATGATGCGACCTAATCGAGCCACAAGTCCCTCCTTTGTCTTAAGTCAGACGTTTCCTTGGCGGACGGTCTTATCGGCCGCCTTGGCTCAAGTTACCGCCAATGGCATGGCTTCCGCAATCGCGTGGTGTCCGGCGACGCCTCAAACCGCGGGCAGGCTCAATACCAAGTCGGTTCGTTGAACGCGACGTCCATGTTGCAGGAGAGCGTCCGTCTTTCCCCTTCGCCAAAGAAGGGTTCGACCCTGTGCAAGAGCCAATTGGGGAAGACGAGCAATTTGCCCACTTCCGGCTTGATGTATTGTTGCGTGGGCGGCCGGAGCAGGCTGAAATCCCGCATGCCCGTCGCGCCCCAGACGAGCTGCGTAAAGCCGTCGCAATTGCCGCTTGCCATGTGCAGCTGCGGCGAACCGCCATGCTGCACGGCCGTCTTCTCCGCGATGACCGGCGGAACCTTCAGGTAGAGAATGGAAGAAAGCCCGAGAAACGTGTTGCCGCCGTGGTCGTGCAAAGGATTGTAATCGCCTTCGTAGCTATGGACGCTCCAGATGTCGTTTGCCGTGACGACCGCGTGATATCCCTGCTCCGTGACGTACTGCCTTCCGATTTCCGCGATCACCGAGGCCAGGGCGGACACTGCTTTTTGCCGCAGATCCAACTGCAGCTGCGCAGACTTCGTGTTTTGTCGGATTTGCCCGACCAGCGACTTGGAATGATCGGCGGCACTGTCGCGCACGGTATCGATGTGTGCGTTGACCACGTTCAATAGCGGCATGGGAAGCCGCGCTTCCATGATGTGGAGCGCCGGCTTGATAATCAACTCGCACGCAATCTCTTCGATTTCCAATTCGGTCATGGCTATCCCTTCCCCGACCGAAAACGTTCGCACTGGAATCAGAACTGCCGCTCGTTACTCGCTACACCTCTTGACCAATCACGGCGGGTGCCTGTCCGAGTCAACTTAGGATTGTGTTAGCGCCGAAGGGCGATGTAAAGCCCCTGGGCTCGCGCCGAGGCGGCGCGAGCCGTCAAAGCGCCGGCGGTTCGCGATGGCTTCAGAATTATGCCTCGGCCGCGCGGATCAACTCCCAGAGGCGCGGCGGTGTGAGGGGCAGCTCCCGCAGCCGAACGCCAAGCGAACTCAGCGCGGCGGCAACCGCGTTCGCCAGGACACCGCCCACGGGGATGATGCCTCCCTCGCCGGCGCCCTTGGCGCCAAGCGGGTTGTTGGGGGAGGGATAAAGCTCGAGCGAAATGCCGTGGACATGAGGATAATCGGTGGCCACGGGGATCAGATAATCGGCCAAGGATCCGACCAGCAGCTGACCATTCTTGTCGTAGACGATTTCCTCGCTGAAGACGCTGCCCAGGCCCTGAACGGCGGCACCCACGACCTGCCCATGCAAGGTCAGCGGGTTGATCACCCGCCCGACATCGTCCACCACGACATAGTCCAGGACCTCGACATGGCCTGTCGCGGGATCGACGGCGACGTGCGCCGCCGCCGTGCCATAAGTGTAGGTTGCTTTGGAGCCATTCGAAAATGAGCCCTCTGCGGAAAGACCGAATTCCGCGAGGGTCGCCCTCCGGCCATCGGGAGCCGTCGCGACGCCGTCGGCGACCACCAGTTTTTCCGGCAGCGCGTCAAACGCTTTTGCGGCCGCCATTCGGAAGTTCTGCAACAGGTTCTGCGCGGTTATCATGACCGCGCTGCCTCCCATCACCGTGGAGCGCGAGCCGTAAGAGCCGAACCCTTCCGCCAAATAGGTGGTCGAGCCATGCAAGACGCGGATGCGGTCGAGAGGAATCTCCAGCGCATCGGCGGCGATCTGCGCGAAGATCGTCTCGATTCCCTGTCCGACGGATGAGGATCCGACATAAAGCGATATCGAACCGTCCCTTTCGACCGTCATTTTCGCATTTTCGCGTGGACCGGAACCGCCCCCTTCAATGAAACAGCCGATACCCAGACCGTGGTAGCGGCCATCGATGAGCTGGCCCTGCAAGGCGAATTTTTCAGCCCAATGCGACTCGCGCAGACATTGATCGAACGTATTGGAGTAATCGCCGCTATCGCATTGCGTCACTCCGAACCCGTCATTGGGTTCCAAATTTGCAAGCTTGTAGGGCATCTCCTCGACTCGGATGAGATTGCGGCGACGAATCGCAAGCGGATCGATCCCCATTTCCGACGCGGCGATATCGAGCAGACGCTCGCAGAAGAAGCTTCCTTCAAAGCGGCCCGGTCCGCGATAGGTGCCCGACGGGACCTTGTTGCTCACCAGCGCGTGGGCATCGAGCTCGATGTTTGCAACTCGATACGGGCCGGTCAGGAACTGCGCCACATTGCGCACGGGCGTCGTGCCGTTCGGCCGGACATAGGCGCCGATATCGACGTAGATGTCGCCGCGAACGCCCAGGATGACGCCGTCTTTGTCCAACGCCATCTCGATGTCGCATTCGGTTTCGCGCGCATGCGCCATGGACATGAAATGCTCGCGGCGGTCTTCCACCCACTTGATCGGGCGGCCGAATTTTCTGGCCGCGAAAGCGACCAGGAAATCCTCCGGATAGAATTCGCCTCGCGCGCCGAATCCGCCGCCGACATCATACTCGACATAGTCGACGGATTTTTCGGGCAGGCCCATCATGGTGGCCATCGCGTTGCGGTTGAAGAAGGGCAGCTTTGCCGCGCCCGACATGGTCAACCGTTTGGCGGCTTCGTCCCATTCGGCGAGCAAGCCGCGTGTCTCCATCGGCATCGCCACCATTCGCTGCACCCGGAATTGCTCGCGGCGTTTATAGGTTGCTACCCGAAAAGCTTCGTCGACGGCGCCCTTTCGGGCGTTGAATGTCAAAGCACAATTGCTGCCTGTTCCCTCGAACAGAAGAGCTCCTTCGCTTGCGGAGGGCTGCCGATCGATCACCACCGGCAGCGGATCGATGTCGACACGGATGTGCTGAAGCGCGTCCTCCGCGCGCTCCTCAGTGTCGGCGAGCACGAATGCGATGGGCTCGCCGACATAGCGCACGAATTCGTCGGCGATGACCGGCTGCGCGTAGGGCGCAATGGCGGGGTGGGGACGCCGAAACGGAATTGTCGGCAAAGGATGCGCAATATCCTTTGCCGTCACGACGGCGTTGATCCCGGGCATGGCCAGAGCCGCCGATATATCGATCGAGACGATTTTTCCATGCGCGATGGTGCTGCGGAGCACGACGCCGTGCCATTGGCCCTCGCGATCGAGATCGGCGACGAACTGGCCACGGCCCCGCAGAAAGCGCAGGTCCTCCGTGCGTGGCACGGGACTGCCGATGAAGCTGTTGGTATTTCTCATTCCGAACAACCCTCGCGCCGCTACGACGAGCGTGCTGGATCCCAGCTGCTGCGTGGCTGGGGCAATTATCGATGAGCCGGACGGGGATCGCAAACGCGTGTTCTCGACCCGCGCTATCCGCGGATCGAGAACACGAAATCGGAAAGTCTTAGCGATGTATCGGCGCGCAATTGCCCGGAATAGGTACATCGTCGGCGGAGGTCGTACCCAAAATCATCCTGCCTCCGATAGCGCCGCCCACACCGCCGCTCACGTTGCGATAATCGTTGAAATTGCAGGCTGTGGGGACCACAACGCGCTTGCGGACGACACGTTCGGTCACCACGGTCGTGCCGTCGGCGCGCGCTACGACAGCCGGACTGCTCGTATCAGCCGGCGCCTTGGTGATGACGGTTACGGCTGGTTCGTCTTGATCAATGACCGTGACGCTGCTCTGTGCTCCGGCAGGGAGGGCGAATCCCATGGCGCCGCCCACAAGCGCGGCCATAAGAGTTTTCTTCAGGGTGATGGTCATATCTGCTCCTTTTCTTGCCGGCGACGATGCGCCGGCACTCAATATCTCGGCCGGGATTTTCTCCGGCTCTCGGTACCACCTGATTTGACAACGGTCTCGTGGGGTTTTCTCTTCATCGAAACGGCGAAATAATTGTCGTTACCGGAGCAATACGATCCGCCTAATGATGAATGCGAGGCGTTGGCGTGGCCTGGATTTCAGCTTAAGGGGGCTGAAACGGGCGCTGCAGGCAGCAATGACGGTTAGGGCTTGAACGGGTGCATCTTCGCAAAAATCGCTGCCGGCGCCTGCGATTTCCTCTATTCTACAGCCAAGCTGTATGCGAATGAATCCGGACGTTCGATGGATTGCTGCAATATTGGCGGAGCTGGGAGACTAAGATGACAAGGACCACATCGGTTGTTGCGCTATGCACGCTTTCGCTGCTGGCGGGTTCGGGCTCGTTTCTCGCTTACGCCCAGCAAAACCCTGCTCCGCGGCAGCCCATGAGTTTCTTCGTCACCAGCGTCGGGCTGGGCAAGGGAGCCAATCTTGGCGGTCTGGCGGGGGCCGATGCCCATTGTCAGCAGCTCGCCACCGCGGCTGGTGCTGGCGGCAAGACCTGGCGCGCTTATCTCAGCACGCAGGCGCGTCCCGGCCAGCCCGCGGTCAACGCGCGCGACCGCATCGGAACGGGCCCCTGGTACAATGCCAAAGGCGATATGATCGCGCCTGATCTCGCGCATCTGCACGGCGATACGATCGAACTCGCGCGGATGGGCAACAACATCACCAAGCTGACCGACATCACCGAGAAGGGCGCAATCGTCCCCGGGCTTACCGACGGTACGAATCCTCGGGACCGCGAGGTGGCCTATATGAGAGAGCACCCCG
>DATHDZ010000138.1:0-2588 GCA_035318785.1 Micropepsaceae bacterium | reverse complement strand
GCGCCGGCGCCGCCGTCGATCGTATCGTTGCCGTTGCTGCTGGTTATGGAATTGTCCCCGGCATTGCCATAGCCGGCGCCGCCATTCTGGAGGACCAGGTTCTCGAGATTGGCGCCGAGCGTGTAGGACGAGAGACTCGTTCGGACCGTGTCGGTGCCCTCTCCGGTATTTTCGATGATCTGGTCGCCGGCACTGTGGACGTCGTAGGTGTCGTTGCCCGTGCTGCCCGCCATTGTGTCGGTGCCGCCGGCGCCGTTGAGCGTATCGTCATAGGCGCCGCCGGTTATGTAATTGTTCGCTGAATTGCCGACCCCGAAGAATCCCTGCGTTCCATTTCCGAAGAAGAACAGATTTTCCACATTGTTGTTGAGGAAGTAAACGACAAGGCTCGTCTTGACCGTATCGGTGCCTTCGCCCGCGAATTCGTTAATCGTGTTATCGCCGTCGTATACAATATAGGTGTCATCGCCGGCGCGGCCGCGCATTGTCTGCATCCCTGGACCGGCATCCAAGGTATCGTTGCCCACGCCGCCGTCGAGCGTGTCCTGTCCACCGTTTCCGATGAGCGAATCGTCGCCATCAAGACCGCTGATGGAATCGCTGGCCGATGTCCCAACCAGGGTGTTGTTTCCACCGTCGCCGACGATCGTTGCCATGCTTTGCCCCCACGCCCATGGGCTCGCCCCAAATAAGAGCGGCCGCGTCCCCTCTGCCGTCTTTTGCTGGTTGTCCCCCAGCAAGCGTTCGACGCTAAGTTACAGGTTGGGCACACATCAATTTGAGATTTGTGAAGTTTTCACGACAGACGCGGATAACAACGCGAGTGGAGCGGGCGGTCTAGGCTGCTTCGAATTGCAGCGCTTTCACAAACGCCAGCGCATCGCGCAGCACCGACAGGCCTGCGCCTTTGCGGGTTGCATTCTCGCTCAGATGACGGCGGAACAGCCGCGCGCCGGGCTGGCCGTGGAACAGCCCCAGCATGTGCTTGGTCAGGGCGTTGAGGGGCACGCCGTCCGCAAGCCGCGCACCGACGTAGTCGAGATAGGACTCCACCGCCCGGGCCGCGTCGCCGGCCGGCCCACCGAAAAACCGCGCATCCACATCGGCGAGGAGCGCAGGATTCTGATATGCGGCGCGGCCCATCATCACGCCGTCGACATGCTGCAGATGGGCTTGGGCTTCATCAAGCGAGGCGATGCCGCCATTGACGATGATGGTCAGATCGGGCCGTGCGCGCTTCAGCGCATAGATGAGCGGATAATCGAGCGGCGGCACGTCGCGATTTTCTTTCGGCGAGAGTCCCGAGAGCCAGGCTTTGCGGGCGTGCACCGCGAATGTCGTCACACCGGCGTGCGCGCATGCGTCCACCAGAGCGGGCAGGGCATCTTGCGGATCCTGGTCGTCGACACCGATGCGGCATTTGACCGTGACCGGAATCGCGACGGCCTCGCGCATCGCGGCGACGCATTTCGCGACGAGCACCGGCTCGCGCATCAATGCAGCGCCGAAGCATCCCGATTGCACGCGATCCGACGGACAGCCGACATTCAGATTGATCTCGTCATAACCAAAATCCGCGCCGATGCGCGCCGCTTGCGCCAATTTTTCCGGCTCAGCGCCGCCGAGTTGCAGCGCAACCGGGTGCTCGATTTTGGAAAAGCCGATCAGCCTCTCGCGGTCGCCGCGAAGGATCGCGTCTGCCGTCACCATTTCGGTGTAAAGCCGCGCGCGGCTGGAAAGCAGTCGGTGCAGGACCCGGCAATGCCGGTCCGTCCAATCCATCATAGGTGCAACGGCAAATCTATGTGATTGATTTTGTTCGGTTATTATCATATATTCCAAAAGCTTAGAGGGTCGCCATCACACGCTTTCATATCCCCCAATATCCCCCTTTTTCCCATGTTTCGACGTCTGAGTGTGATGGATTTGTGATCGAAATGGTGCACAGCGATGGCCAACATTCGACAGTTAGCATCCGGTCGTTGGCAAGTTCAAATCCGCCTCAAAGGCCGCAAGGCGACCGAGACATTCATTCGGCATGACCGCGCGCGCGAGTGGGCCACCGAAGCGGAGGCGCAGATTGATCGTGGGCATGCGCCGTCCGGTCGTCGGGCGCGACGTGCAAAAACTTTTGGCGCTCTCATTGATCTGCACATTGACGACATGAAAGAAGTGGGAAAGCCACCGGGGCGCTCAAAAAGTGCAACGCTGGAGATGCTTCAGCGAGAACTCGGCGCCCTAGGGATCGTGGCGTTGGATCGCGAGCGCCTCATCCGCTTTGGCCGTGACCGCGCCAGTGAGGGTGCTGGTCCGGTAACCCTTGGGCAGGACATCGGTGCAATCAAACTTGTCTTCGCGCATGCGGCTGCCGTTCACGGCATCGAGGTGAGTGTCGAGCCAATCCTGTTGGCTCGTATCGCACTGAAGCGCCTTAGTCTGATTGGCAAGGGTAGAGAACGTGATCGGCGGCCTTCAGAAGACGAACTGAACAAGTTGTTTGCACATTTTGATGGAAATGAGCGTCAGCTCATTCCCATGAGCCGGATCATCAAATTCGCCATCGCGACGGCGATGCGGCAGGAGGAGAT
>DATHDZ010000137.1:0-3597 GCA_035318785.1 Micropepsaceae bacterium | reverse complement strand
GCCACCACGAAGCAGCCATTTTCAATCGCACGGGCTCGCAGGAGCACATGCCAGTGCGCTTTGCCCGTGGTTTCGGTAAAAGCCGATGGTACGGTCAGGATCTCCGCGCCGCTCTTCGCCAGGGTCCGGTAAAGCTGCGGGAAGCGGAGGTCATAACAGACCGACATCCCGATCCGTCCCCAGGGGAGGCTCGCAGCCACAGCCTCGGCGCCGGGCTCGACGGTGTTCGATTCGCGATAGGTTTCGCCGGAAGGGAGATTCACATCGAAGAGATGGATCTTGTCGTAGCGCGCACCGACGCGGCCGTTCGGGCCTATGAGGTAAGAGCGGTTGGCGGTCTTGCTTGCCGAGACTTTGATGGCGAGCGAGCCGATCAGAAGCCAGATGCCGAGCTCCTCGGCGAGCGCGCAGAATTGCGGCAGTGCCGGATCGTCTTTCTCGGCGAAGGTCTTTTCCAGCTTGGCGCCACCGTCCCTTGCCATCAGGCCGGTGTTCTCCGGTGTCGCGATGAATTGCGCGCCTTCCTTGTGGGCGGCGCGAATGAGCTGAGCCGCATCGCGCACGTTCTCCGCGACATCGTCGCCGCAGCGAAGCTGCACACAAGCGGCTCTGATTTTCCTGTCGCTCATGAGGGGTTCAACAACGCATCCAGCTTGCCTGCTTTATCAAGGGCGTAAATGCCGTCGCAATCGCCGATGTGCTGATCATCGACGAAGATTTGCGGGACCGTCAGGCGCCCACCGGCCTTCTGGATCATTGTCCTTCTCAATTCGGGATCTCTCGACACGTCGATCTCCTCGAACGCTACGCCTTTCCTATTGAGCAATCGTTTCGCCTGGACGCAGTAAGGACAAACCTGCGTGGTGTACATGACGACCTTAGCCATACATTCGACTCTAGACCTCACCCATTCATATATCGCTGGAGCCGGCCCTTACAACGCGGGCAAGGGTCAGCGCATCCACCCGGGCGGCGCCGGCCCGTTTCAAGGCGCGGGCGCAGGCGTTCAGAGTCGCTCCGGTGGTAAACACGTCATCAACCAAAAGGATTTTTCGGCCCTCTATTTGCGCGGTCTTTGCGGGCGGAACGCCGAACGCGCGCTGGACATTCCTGCGCCGGGCCTTTGCCGAGGGCATTTCGCCTTGGCTTGGGGTCGCGCGGCTGCGCATCAAGAGAAGGGGATCATGCGGCCGGCCGCACAGGCGCGCGAGTCCCTTTGCCAAAATCGCCGCCTGGTTATAGCGCCGCTTCCACAGCCGCCCGCGATGCAGCGGTACCGGAACGATCAGATCGGCGTCGGCCAGCAACGGCCGTCCGGTGCGTTCCAGCCAGCGCGCGAAGGCCGGTGCCTGATCGAGACGATCGCCATGCTTGAAACCGAGGATCAAGGCTTTTGATGCGTCGTCATAACGGAGCAACGCACGGGCACGATCGAAGTCCGGCGCTTTGGCATGGCACGGCCCGCAGATCGTCTCGCCGCCCGGATCGATGTCGAAAGGCATGCCGCACCGCGTGCACTGGGCGCCATCGATAAAGGAGATCGCGCTCCAACAGGTCGCGCACAAAGCGTGCGGCTCGAACAGACGAGCCCGGCAAGACATGCAAAGCGGCGGAAACAACAGATCGAGCACGGCATGAACGCCGCGGCGGGCGGCGCCACCGGCAGCGATGCTTATTCCCCTCGGCACGTCCATGGCCTAACTCTAGCTCAAGATGAGCTCAGGGCCCCCACGCATTTTCGATCCTCAAGCCTACCGACGCCGGCGCGAACGCGCGGCAAGGCTGAACGGGGACATTTTTCTTGCCCAGGACGTCGCGGGCCATTTGGCCGAGCGGCTTGGCGCGATCAACCGGCATTTCGGGCGCGGCCTCGACCTGCGTTCCCGAGAGGCTGTGTTTCCGACCCTGCAACCCTTCGCGGATTCATGGGTGCGAACCGGCTTTGTGTGCGACCGTCCATCCGTGATCGCCGATGAAGAAATCCTGCCCTTCGCGGATGGCAGCTTCGATGTCGTGACCAGCGTGTTGTCGTTGCATGCGGTCAACGATCTTCCCGGCACGCTGGTGCAGATTCGACGCGTGCTCAAGCCGGACGGTGTTTTTATCGCGGGGCTGTTCGGCGGCGAGACCCTGCAAGAACTGAAGCTCGCCTTCGCTGCCGCCGAGGCGGAGATTCTTGGCGGCGTAAGCCCGCGCGTTTCGCCGTTTGGCGATGTGCGCGAGCTGGGCGGGTTGTTGCAGCGGGTGGGATTTGCCCTGCCCGTCGCCGATGTCGAACGCACGATCGTGCGCTATCGCGATATTGCGCGGCTCTTCACCGATTTGCGCGCGCTGGGCGAGACCAATGTTCTTGTTGGACGGCGGTCGGAATTTTTGTCGCGGCGAATGCTGCAAGCGGTGACCGCCGAATATGCGTCGCGCTTTGCCGATGCGGAAGGACGCGTGGCGGCGACATTCGACGTTGTGTTTCTCACCGGATGGGCGCCGCATGAGAGCCAGCAGAAACCTTTGATGCCGGGCTCGGCGAAGTCGCGCCTGGCGGAGGCTTTGGGGACGGCGGAACAACCCACCGGAGAGAAGCCTTCGCCGTAAATTGTCCGGAAGATCAGTGCCTCCCACCCGCCCGCCTACGCGCGTTCGCGCTTCGGTGGGCGACCTCCGCACGAGGGGGAGGTAAAGTTTAGAGCAAGTCGCGCAGCATCGGGATGAGGGGGATGTCGGCGGGCGGCATCGGATAGCGCGTGGGATTCATCGCCAAGTCTTTCGGCTTCACCCAGGCGATGTTCTGATTTTCGTGTGGTTGCGGAATGCCTTCCCAGCGGCGGCAGAGGAACAGCGGCATCAGCAGATCGAATTCCGGGTAGCTATACGAAGCAAACGTGAAAGGCGCGAGGCAGGCCTCTTTGATAACGACGCCAAGTTCCTCCGCCATCTCGCGGATCACGGTCTCCTCGGGTCTCTCGCCGGCCTCGATTTTGCCGCCGGGAAACTCCCACAGACCCGCCATGCTCTTGCCCACGGGCCGCTCGGTGATCAGCACCCGGCCGTCAGCGTCGATCAGGGCGCACGCGGCAACGAGAACGAGACGCCGTTCGGACACGGGGATTTTGCTCAGGAGCGATAAGATCCGTTGATGCGGATGTAGCCTTCGGTGAGATCGCAGGTCCAGACGCGCGCTTTGCCTTTACCCACGCCGACATCCACGGAAATCATGACCTCGGAGCCTGCGACGGCCTTGCTCGCCAAAGCTTCGTTGTAGGCGGGCGCGCGTTCGCCCTTGTCGGCAACGACATGGGTGCCAAACATGATCTTCAATTTGTCGCGGTCGGCGGGTTCGCCCGCTTTTCCCACCGCCATCACCACGCGCCCCCAATTGGCGTCCCCGCCCGATATAGCGGTCTTCACGAGCGGCGAGTTGGCGATGGCGAGCGCGATCGTCTTGGCCGATTCATTGCTTTGGGCGCCGGCCACATCGACCGTGATGAGCTTCGTTGCGCCTTCGCCATCCCTGACCACTTGCAGGGCCAGGTCCAGCAGCACCGCATTCAGCCGATCCTTGAACTGGTCCAGCCGCTTGTCGCTGGATTTTGAGATCAC
>DATHDZ010000136.1:0-10377 GCA_035318785.1 Micropepsaceae bacterium | reverse complement strand
GAAGCGGTCTATCGTTCCCGTTGTGGCGAAAACTTCTTGGGGCGGTCATGAAAAATCTGGCTGTCGTGCTGGTCGGCACGGCGACCCTCTATGGGTGCGGAATTGCTTCGAAGATGGATGCACTCTCTAATCTGGACACGCTCCGAGGGGCCTATAAGACCTGCATGACGCAACACAAGGACGATCCGTCGGAGTGCGAAGCGGCGCGACTGACCTATCAAGCCGGTCTATCGGACGCCGGAAAAACGCGTGGGATCCTGACGAACTGGCCCCGTATCTGATCGCCTCCAACGCGCGCCTACAGGCAGGTTGCTTTCCTCGTATTAAGACTTCGGCGATTGTATAATGCCGGGTGTGCGCGAGAGTTTCGCGCGCGCAAGAGGGTCATTGCATGAGCAGCCATACGGCGCCCCTTCGTCTTGCGTCTGCCCCATGGGCCATCGCGGCGATTGTCGCGGCGGCGATTCTTTTGCGATGCATCGGCGTCACGTCACAATGGCTTTGGCTCGACGAGCTCTTGGCCGTCAATTGGTCTGCGCATGGTCCATGGGCCACGCTTGTGAGCATCTTGCGTTTCGATCTTCATCCCCCGCTCTATTACCTGCAGCTCAGTCTGTGGGCGCTGGTGAGCCATGATGATGTTTGGCTTATGGCGAACAGCATTTTCTGGAGCACGGCCGCCGTTGTTCTGCTGATCTACGGCGTATCGAAGGTTTATGGTTTGCGCGCCGCCCTTTACGCAGGATTATTGCTCGCGCTTTCGCCGGTGGCTCTCGCTTATGCCGACCAACTGCGCATGTACACCTTCATTGTCTTTCTCATTATCTGGGTCTGGTACGCGCAAGAGCGTTGGCTGACCGGGACAGCCGGCCGCTTTGGCGCTCTCTGGATGATCGCCAGCCAAATCTCGGTTATTTACAGCCATAGTGCCGGCCTCGTCATGCTCTCCGGCTGCGTGCTTTATGGCGCGGCGCGTGTGCTGGCCGCCGGCCGGCGGCAAACGATCCTGCGCTGGTTGGCCATCGAGTGCGCGGTGGGTGTAATGGCGTTGCCGGCCGTCGTCATCGCGCTGTTTCGCGGCGCGGGTCATACGCGGGCGCCGGATTTGGCGGCGCTTGTCCAGACCTGGGGCTTTCTCACCTTCGGTGTGGAGTCCGAATTGGGGGTGGGCCTGGGCGCACTGTTGTTCGCCGCTCTTCTGATTTTGGCCATCTATGACAAGCCAATTCGGTTGCCGCTCGCCACGTTGGTTTTCATGCCGCTCATCGTGGCGGCCGCCGTCAGCGCATTCAAGCCGATGTGGCTGGCCCGCGTATTCGTACCCATTGTGCCGTTCATTTGCCTGGCCATCGGCGTGGGCATCGCCACACTGGACCAACGATCCGGCGGGCGCGCACGTCTTTGGACATCTTCTTTGGTACTGCTGGCAGCGGTTTGGGCCGGCATCGGAATGTTCCAGCAATTCACACGGCAGAAGGGCGATGGGTTCAAGCCCGCCGCGGACCTGGTGCGCACCATGGCGCGGCCTGGGGACACCATTCTGGTCGACGGCGATTTTCTCTATTGGTGCTTCAACTGGTATTATTTGGGCCCCGATTGGGGCGAACCGCGGCACGCCTACGTGCTCAATGCAGACTGGGCGCGCATGATGAAGCGTTTGCCCGCAACCACCGCGACGATATTGGGTTTGAACGAATCCGACAGCAGTCTCCCTGACGGGAAGGCCACCGTAGCGCTGTGGGATCGAAGGGAGATTGCGCCGAAGAGCACCGCCGATCTGATTGTGGTTCGCCAGCAGGGATCGGCTCAGCCGATGTTTCCCGATCGCCATCTTGCATCATCTGCTCACCTGCAGCAGCTCTTCGTTGAGCGTTGGACGAGATAGTCCGCTCAGGAACCGCAGCGAAAACGCCCTTTAATCCCCAAAGGGTATCCAGCGCGTCATTCACTCGCTATGTACTAATTGGGATAACATAGGACCGCCTTGGGCATCTGCCCTTGACGGGTTTGTGAGACAACGCTTCGGAGATCAAACCCGAGAGCGGCCCCCATACCAACGATGGAGACCATATGGCCCGAACTCCAAACTACGGATTTGAAAAACGCGAGCGCGAACGCGCACAGGCCGCGAAAACCGCAGAGCGTCAAAAAGCCAAGGAGGAGCGCCGCAAGAAAGGCGAACCGGAAGAGGGCGGGATTCCGGAAAACAGAAATTCCGACTGAGGTCGCAGCAAGGCTTTCGTTGTTATTCGGGCTCGCCGCGCCAGAGTGACGAAGACGACCGCGACCGCAAACAAAAAGGGCAGCGGAGTCTCCGCTGCCCTTTGAAGTGAAGAGGCAAGTCTAGAAATTATGCACGTGCGCGCTTGCGCCTAAAGCTAGCCAGGCCAAGCAGTCCGGAACCGAGCAGCAACAAGGAGCCGGGTTCGGGAACCGTGTAGGAATTCAACTCGGCCGTCCCTGCGAGCGGGAAGTCGCAACGGGTTCCAACGCATTTATGGAAGCTGCTTCCCAGGTCGATGTCGGAGCCGTTAAAGAACGTATTCGTGTTGAAATTGTAATTCGCAAGACCCGAACCGGCCATGTTGATGTTGAGGAAGCCATGACCGCTTCCGGCAAGAACGGCAGACAAACCGCCGGAGCCTACCGAAAATGTCGACTCAAGCGTGATCTGCGTTCCGGCGCCGCTGAAGCAACCGTCCGCTATAGCGCAGGTCGTTCCGGTCCACGCACCGAGCGTATTCAGCCAAGGCGTGCCATCTGTCGCCCGGGCAAAGTCTGTAGCCTGGGTGCCCGAGATAGACGTAAAGGGATCGCTCGTCGCCGAGCCACCAACCGTGCTTGCGTCGCTGTAGAAGTTGACGGCGCCGCCACTGAACCAAGCTTGGCCAACACCCGTCGAGATGATGCTGATCTTCTGGACAAAATAGCTGAACGAAAACGTCAGCTCTCTGCCATTGTCTCCGGTGTTCCAGCACGTGCCGCCGGTGCCGGCGCAGTCCCCGGACAGGCTATCGATTTCGAGGACTTTGCCGATCCCGGTAAGCGTCGATCCGGGTGCGGTCACGATGTTTTCGAAAATCTGCGTCGACTTGAAGCTAGATCCTTGTCCAAACGTGATTCCGGAAATCGTAATTGGTGAAGCAACGGCCGGGCCGGCTGCTAGTGCCGTTCCGGCTACAATCGTGGCAAAACTGGCGAGTTTTGCCATGTAACTCAATTTCACTCTTTTCATTGGGGAACTCCAAAACAGACCTAGCTCCCCCCCTTGCCCAGGACAAAGCAACACTCATGCCGAAACGACGTCCGCAGGTTTATCAGTGGCTTAGACCATGTCTGCCTTACCGAAACCGCCGAAGCGTAAAGTATTCCGACGACACACGCGGCTAAGTCATTGGTAAATAGGTAAAATTCTTAACTTTCGTAAACGCGGGAAGCCATGGCTTGCCTCGCTGGCGGGCTTGCGGCAAACACCGGCCATGACCACACGCGCAATCCCTTGCGTCCTGATGCGTGGCGGCACGTCGCGCGGTCCTTACTTTCTGGCCTCGGATCTTCCCGCCGATCCGGCCGAGCGCGATGACGTTCTCATCCAGGTTATGGGCTCCGGTCACGAACTGCAGGTGGACGGCATCGGCGGCGGCCACCCTTTGACCAGCAAAGTGGCCATTGTCAGCCCTTCTCGCATGCCTGGCGCCGACGTCGATTACTTGTTCGCGCAGGTGAATGTGCGCGAGCGTCTGGTCGATACATCGCCCAATTGCGGAAACATGTTGGCGGGCGTCGGACCATTTGCGCTCGAAGCCGGCATTGTGGCGGCCAGACCCGACACGTCCACGGTCCGCATTTATAATGTGAACACCAAGAAGCTTATCGAAGCGCGGATCGAAACGCCCGGTGGGCGAGTTCGCTATGACGGCAACGCAGCTATCGACGGCGTGCCCGGGACCGCTGCGCCGATCCATCTGGCCTTCCTCGATGCGGCGGGCGCCAAGACCGGGAAGCTGTTTCCGACGGGAAATCCAACCGATGTGCTGAACGGCGTCGCGATGTCCTTGGTCGATGCCGCGATGCCGATCATGGCAATCAAAGCTCGCGATCTGGGTATGACCGGCTACGAGAGCCCAGCCGATTTCGCCGCCAATCGCGACTTCATGCAGCGGCTGGAAATGCTGCGTCTTGAGGCCGGCGAGAAAATGGGCTTGGGCGATGTGAAGGCACTCGTCATTCCGAAACCTGTGTTGGTCGCGCCAGCCCGCGCCGGCGGAACCCTCACGGGTCGCTATTTTATGCCGCACGCCTGCCACAACGCGTTCGCCATCACAGGTGCAGTCGCCGTGGGAACGGCCGCGGTGACACCGGGCACCGTGATTGCCGAGGTCGCCGGCACGCCCCGGATGCCGGTCGATGTGATCATCGAGCATCCGTCGGGGCGCATGCAGGTGCACCTGGAACATCGCGCGGGCGAAAAGGCGCCGGTGGCCTATCTCGTTCGCACGGCGCGGAGGCTGTTCGAAGGCAAGGTGCTGGTTCATTTGCGGGACACGTAATCCGCGTGGCGAAGACCAGGCCCGGTTTACAAAGTTGCACCGCGTAGCATCCGCGGATAGCGGCAATATGGAGCGCGTCTAAGAAGGAGCGGACGAGCTTGTCAAATCGAAAGCCCACCACCCGGAGCAAGGGACCGGCGCGGGCGGGAGCGAAGGCGGGCGCGGATGATACCTTCGCCAGCTAAAAAACAGCCGAATGAGGTACAAGCAATATGAAAAAGAGCGCAACGACCAAGAGCGAATCCCCTTCTCGGCTGATCGACGCGAGGATCAAGGAACTGGACGACTGGAGGGGCAAGATGCTCTCCCATGTCCGCGCTCTCATCAAACAGGCTGACCCTGAGGTGGTCGAGGAGTGGAAGTGGAGAGGCGTTCCGGTTTGGTCTCACGATGGAATGATCTGCACCGGCGAGACGTACAAGAGTGTCGTGAAGCTGACTTTCGCCAAGGGCGCTTCGCTCAAGGACCCTTCAGGACTATTCAACTCCAGCCTTGAAGGGAACGTCAGGCGCGCTATCGATTTCCATGAGGGTGATGAAATAGATGAGGATGCCTTCAAGACGCTCATACGCGCCGCTGCAGCCTTGAACAAGTCATCGACCCGATAATCGAATCCGCTCGAGTTGCACGTCAAGCACTTTGTAAACAGCGCCTAGTGCGACTTCAAACCCCGGATCACTTCGATGCCAAGCTCGCGGATCTTCTTGCGCAAGGTGTTGCGGTTGAGACCAAGCAATTGCGCCGCACGAATTTGGTTGCCGCGCGCGGCTGCCAACGAAATCGCGACCAGCGGCCGCTCCACTTCGCGGATGACGCGATCATAGAGTCCCGAGGGGGGCAGTCTTTCGCCATATTCGGCGAAATGCGCGGCGAGATAGCGTTCGACAAGCGCCGTGAAGCTCCCCTCCTCATCCTCGGCAACCGGCATGCTGCGTTCCAATTGCGCGAGCTCGGCAGCAATCGCGTCTTCGTTGATCACCTCGTCGGGGTTCAACACCACCAGACGCCGCACCAGATTTTCGAGCTCGCGCACGTTGCCGGGCCAGATGTGCGTCTTGAGCTGGTCGAGTGCTCCGGAGTCAAGGCGCTTGGGCGGCAGACCGTCGGCCTCCGCGCGGCGCAGGAAATGGCGCACCAGATCGGGAATGTCCTCGATGTGCTCGCGCAAAGGCGGCAGGCGCATGGGTACGACATTGAGCCGGTAGAACAAATCTTCGCGGAACAGCCCCTGCTGGATCAATTGGCGCAGGTCCCGATTGGTGGCAGCGATGATGCGCACATCGGTCCGAATGGGAACGCGTCCCCCGACCGTGGTGTATTCGCCCTGCTGCAGCACACGCAGCAATCGCGTCTGTGCTTCCAGCGGCATATCGCCGATCTCATCGAGAAAGAGCGTACCGCCTTCGGCCTGTTCGAAACGCCCGACCCCCCTGCCCGTCGCGCCGGTGAACGCGCCACGCTCATGGCCGAACAGCTCGCTTTCGATCAGCTCCTTGGGAATCGCCGCCATGTTCACGGCGACAAAGCTTCCGTGCTTGCGTTTGCCGTAATCGTGCAATGCACGCGCCACCAGCTCCTTGCCCGTACCCGATTCGCCCGAGATCATCACGGTGAGATCGGCCTGGGTCAGTCTTGCGATGATGCGGTAGATCTCCTGCATCGCCGGCGACCGGCCGATCAGCGGCAAGCGCTCGTCGCTCGATTCGGTTTCGGCGGTCGCGCGCTTGCGCCCCGGTGCCGCGAGCGCCCGCTGCACGATCGCGGTCAACTCTTTCAGGTCGAAAGGTTTGGGCAAATATTCATAGGCACCGCGTTCGGTAGCGGTGATCGCCGTCAGAATATTGTTCTGCGCGCTCATCACGACGACGGGAAGGTCGGGCCGCAGCCGTTTGATGCGCGGAAGGAGATCGAAAGCGTTTTCGTCCGGCAGAATGACATCCGTGATGACAAGATTGCCTTCGCCCTGGGCGATCCAACGCCAGAGCCCGGCCGCATTCGCCGTCGTGCGCACATCGTAGCCGGCGCGGCCTAGCGCCTGATTGAGAACGGTGCGGATGGCGGCATCGTCGTCGCAGACAAGGATCGTGCCGTCAGGCATGCGCTCTCTCATTCTGTGAGGACTTGTTCTCGACCGATACCACCGGCAGCAGGATGCGGAACAAGGTTCGTCGTGATTGCGATTCGCATTCGATGACACCGCCATGATCGGCGATGATCTTCGCCACCAGAGGAAGGCCGAGTCCGGCGCCATGCGATTTGGTGGTGATGAAGGGATCGAAGATGTAGGGCAGCAGATCGGCAGAGATACCCGAACCATTGTCCCGCACGGTGACTTCGAGCGGCAGACTCAGGCGCTGTTTGTGGCCCGGCCCGCCGACGCCGGTAGCAATGCGTACGCCCGGGCGATAGGCGGTGGACAGCACGATCTCACCATTGTCGGGGGGGGCTGCATCCGCGGCATTGCGAATGATGTTCATGAAGGCCTGGATGAGATTGTCGCGATCCCCCCACACCGGCGGCAGCGACGGATCGAAATTCTCAATGATGCGCAGCCGGCGCCCAAAGCTCGTTTCCGCCACGAGCTTCACGCGGTCCAGCACCTCGTGGATATTCACCGGCGAACGCGCCAGCGCCATGGGATCGCCGAATGCCTCCATCCGGTCGATCAGCGCGCGGATGCGGTCGGCCTCATTGCGGATCAGCTGCGCCAACACGCGATCGTCAGGCGACACCGCTTCTTCCAGAAGCTGCGCCGCGCCCCTGATGCCGGCGAGCGGATTCTTGATTTCATGCGCCAGCACCGCAGCCATGCCGCTCATCGAGCGCGCAGCCCCGCGGGTCAGAAGCTGCCGGTCGATGCGATGTGCGAGCCCGCGTTCCTGCAGCAGCACGATCACCGCGTCTTCATCGGAAGGCGTCAAGGTGACGTCGGCTACCCGCTCGCCCAGACGGGGCGTGGAGAGGTCGACATTTCGCTCCGCAATCGAGGCGCCGCGTTCGCGCGCCTGGCCGATCAATTGGAGAAGCGGGCTTCCAAAGGGGAGCAAATCGCCGAGCTTCTGCTTCAACAACAGGCCCACACCCATATCGAAGAACTGTTCGGCCGCCTGATTGGCGTGAAGGATTTGATATTCGAGCCCGACCAGAAGGATCGGCATGGGAAGAGCAGCAACAATCGCCGTCTCACGCCCCGGACGCTCGTTTTGGCCCGATTTCCCTGGCCGTTTGCTTCCCAACACCCGCATTGGCTTAACTTTTGCCTATATCTTAGGCACCTATAGCCTATGCCTAACCAATGAGCAACCGTGCGGCACAGGTTTTCCCATGCTTCACAATGGCCCACCCTTTCCACAATTCCATGTCACGGCTAGACAGAACCATGGCCGATACGATTGCCCTGATCGTTGCCGCCGGGCGTGGTGAGCGCGCCCAGCGGGGTGAACGCGCCCAGCAAGGCCAATCCCCCGGCGACGCGCCCCCCAAACAGTACCGGCTGCTGGCGGGCAAGCCCGTGCTCCGCTGGGCCGTGGAAGCCTTCCTCAGGCATCCATCCATTTCGGCTGTACAGGTGGTCATCCGCAGCGAAGACCGGGCCGCCTATGAATCGGCTGTGGCGGGGCTGACGCCGAAAGCTCCGGCTTTGGGCGGTGCGACCCGCCAGGAATCGGTGCGTCGGGGATTGGAGGCTTTGGCTCATTCGCCGCCGCAGCGCGTCTTGATTCATGATGGCGCGCGCCCGCTGGTTTCCGCCGGCCTCATCGCGCGGGTAACAGACGCGCTCGAAAAGACCGATGCCGTCGCGCCCCTGCTTGGAGTTTCCGACACGCTGCGCCGCAAGACGCAGGATGGCTACGGAATCGTACCGCGCGAGGAACTTTTGCGCGCACAAACGCCGCAAGGTTTTCGCTTCGCCGCGATCCTCGATGCCCATCGCAGATTCGCGCAGGAAAGCGTCACCGACGATTTTGCTTTGGCCCAACGTGCGGGCTTTTCCCTTGGCGAGGTCGCCGGTGAGGAGATCAATATCAAATTGACCAATGCCGAGGATTTCGTACTGGCCGAGCGTCTTGCCGCCTCTGCTTTGCCCGAGATCCGCACCGGGATGGGTTTCGATGTACACCGTTTCGCTGCGGGCGATGCCGTCTGGCTCTGCGGCGTCAAGGTGCCGCATGATTTTGGCTTGGAAGGCCATTCCGATGCGGATGCCGGACTGCATGCGCTTACCGACGCGATCCTAGGAGCGCTCGCCTCTGCCGATATCGGCGCACATTTTCCTCCGACCGAGGAACGCTGGCGCGGCGCGCCGTCCCATCTTTTTCTCTCCCACGCCGCTTCGCTGGTGCGCGACCAAGGCGGAATCATCTCTCATGTCGATGTGACGCTCATATGCGAGCGGCCAAAGATCGCGCCCCATCGTGAGGCGATGCGCGCCCGCATCAGCGAGATCCTGCGCATCGAACTCGCCCGCGTCAGTGTGAAAGCAACGACGACGGAAGGGCTCGGCTTCGCCGGACGCCGCGAAGGTATCGCGGCACAAGCCGTGGCGACGATCCGGCTTCCCTTGTGAGTCCTTAGGTGAATCCCTGGCCCCAACGGCTTGCGACGTGTTTCGGCATCGGATGGAGCCCGGTTGCCCCGGGCACCGTAGCCTCGCTCGCGGCCCTTCCGTTCGGATGGGTGCTGGTGCTGCTTGGCTGGCAGAGCGTCATTATTGGCGCGCTTCTTGCCACCGGACTAGGAATTTGGGCCTGTGGCGCCTATGCGCGCAAGAACGGCATCTACGATCCCGCCGAGTGCGTACTGGATGAAGTGGCAGGGCAATGGTTTGCGCTTCTGCCCATTGCGGTTGAAATGCGTGGCGGAGATTGGCGCCCCTATGTGATGGGGTTTATCTTCTTCCGCCTGTTCGACATTTGGAAACCTTGGCCCGTCTCCGCCGTTGAAAAACTGCCCGGCGGTTTCGGAATCATGATGGATGATGTGCTCGCTGGGTTTATAGCCGCAGTTCTCCTCTACGGCACTTTGGCGATACGGTTGGTGTGATGTTTCCCAATTCCGTCCTTCGCTTGGCCAAAGCGCTTCTCGCGCAAGCGATCGAAGCGAAGCTGTCGATCGCCTTTGCAGAAAGTTGTACGGGCGGGCTGATTGCCGGCGCCATGACCGAACTGGACGGCGCCTCCGCCGTCGTGGACCGCGGCTTTGTCGTTTACACCAATCGCGCCAAGATCGAGATGCTCGGCGTTCCGCCCGAGCTGATCGCACAATATGGGGCGGTGTCGGAAGAAGTGGCGCGCGCCATGTCCGAAGGCGCGCTAAAGAATTCCGGCGCCCAATTGGCGGTCTCCTCTACGGGCATCGCGGGCCCGACAGGTGGCACGCCGACCAAGCCTATCGGGCTGGTTCATTTCGCAGCCGCACGCGAGGGTCAAACGACGCTACATCTCGAATGCCGCTTTGGCGACATTGGCCGCTCCGAAGTGCGGATGAGAAGCGTCGAAGCAGCGTTGAAGCTGCTGCTCCAGATCATTTGAATGCCCGATTGATCAGGCGACACGCGCGGCGCCGTAAAGGCGATGCGCACGCTGCACGAAGGCTTCCGCCATCTTGGCTGCAACGAAACCGAAGGCGACGCCCGCCACCGCCGAGAGCACCATGCTCTTGAAGGCAAAATCGATCAGGAAATGGATTTCGCACCCCGTGGCAAGCGGCACAAACCGCCAGCGCGTGTCCAGCCGCTGAAACGGTCCTTCGACGTGACGGGCTTCGATCGTCCGTGCGCTGCGATCAAGCCGCACAAGGCTGACATAGCGCTCATGCAGCGCATGAA
>DATHDZ010000135.1:0-32026 GCA_035318785.1 Micropepsaceae bacterium | reverse complement strand
CGTGCCAATCCGACGAGATTGCCGGTCGGCGATTTTGTACGGTCGGCGAGGATTGCGGTTATGCCGCCATTGTCGATCAGGTCCGCAAGCTCATTCAAGCCGTCGCGGCGCGCGATCCTCTCTGCGGCATCACGATTGCCCGTTGAAAGCTGCGCTTGGATGTCGTTGAGAATCTCATTGTACCAGAAATCGCTTTGATAGGGGTCCCATGGGATGGGAGGCATGACGACGTAGTTTTCGCGATTGGGATATTTTGCCGCCAACGCTGCAAGTTTTTGCGCATCGCTGCCCGCTTGCGCGGCTTCACGGTTATAGAAATAGCGTTCGGCCTGCCACTCGCGTTGCAGTCTCAAATACTCTGTTTCCAGATCTCCGCCCGACCAGCCTGGGGGCGGCGTTTGGGCGAAGGTCCCCATGCTCTGATATTGGAAGGTCGGGAAGAACCATGTCCCTTGATAGGAAACCATGAGCGCCCGGCTTTCCGCCAACAATGGCGCAAAGATCGAGAGCACGATCGCCACCAAAAGAATCAGGAACGAGTAATAGCCCCGCTTGATTTGACGAAATCTCGCAAAGCGCCGGCGCGTGATGGGATCGAGCTTGATCCAGGCCATCGGTTTACTCGAACCGCACGCGAGGGTCGACAAAGGCGACCGCCAGATCCGAAACCAGGTTCCCAGCCATCAAGAGAACGCTGTCGATCACCAGGATGCCCATGACGACAGGGAAGTCCCGGGATTGGATCGCTTCGAACGCCAGCAAGCCGATGCCCTCGATGTTGAACACACGTTCAATCAGGAAGCTGCCCGCTACGAAGATGCTGAGAAGGCCGCCGATGCTGGTCGCCATCGGAATCAGCGAATTCCGCAAGGCATGGACGAAGACGGCGCGGCGCCAACTCAGACCCTTGGCGAGCGCCGTCCTGACATAGTCGGCGCTCATATTCTCCATCAGACTGTTCTTCATCAGCATCGTGTCGATGGCAAAGGCGCCGATCAAATAGGCGATCAGGGGCAGGACTGAATGCCAGGCGATGTCCGTGATCTTCGCCATCGCGGGCAACGATGCCGCCCCGGGCGATTGGAATCCTCCCAGTGGAAAGATCTGGAACTGCACCGCCAGCAAATTGACCAGCACCGCGCCGAGCGCGAATCCCGGTACGGCAAATCCGATGAAGATCAGCACGGAAGTCAAATTGTCCAATGCGGTACGATGTTTGATCGCCTTGACGATGCCGAGCGGAATGGAGATTGCGTAAACGAAGAAAGCCGTCACCAGTCCGTAATAGATCGAAACCGGAAGGCGTTGCGCGATGACTTGCAGCACCGGCTCGTTGTAGCGGAACGATTTCCCGAAATTGAGCTGGACTGTCTGGTACAGCCATAGGCCGTACGCGACCGGCAGCGGCTTGTCGAAACCGTAATATTCACGCAGCTGCTGCAACTGCGCGTCTGGAATGACGAGTTGCGGCAAGCGCCCACCTCCACCACCGGCAACCTCGCCGCCGCCGCCGGCGCCGGCGAGCTGCAGGCGCATCTGGTCGATCGGACCGCCAGGTACGAATTGGCACAGCAGGAAGGTGACAAAGGTGATTCCGATGAAGGTGGGAATCATCAGGAGGAACCGCCGCAGCACATAGTCGCGCAGCGCTTCACCGCGTGATTTCAAGGCATTCCTCCTGCACAGGCACGGCAGCGATCTTACCCTGCCGGAGGTCGCCGTCACCGGGCAAGTTCGGTCGAGAACCTCCGTCGGGACCATTGACCGAGCTCAAGCGAGGCCCGGACGAACGCCTGAGAATCCGACGTACAAGTTGCATCAAATAACATATACACGCTACGGTTACGAGCGATCGGACGCCGTCCCCGCCGACATCGAATATTTTTACGCGCTCCAACGCGTATGCAGAATAATTTGTGGAATCTCCGGCGGCCGGTAGCCGTTTCCCCATTGCGAGATATCCGGCACGGTAGAAATCTCATGCTTGCTGCCGAGAAGGCTCAAAATGCTCTGATCGTGGCGGTGCGACTGAAACTCAGGGTAATCCGGAAGGCCGCATTCATTGGGCGCATCCGTGAGAATTCTGGGATCTTGGGCGTAATGTAGCCACTCCTCCAAGAATGCGATGGCGGATGGCGTCTTCCGGCAGACGAGAAACGTCCCCAGAATCTGCGCCGAATCGAGAAAAGGCTGTCTGTCCAAACCCATAAAATGAAAGCAATCCCGTTTGGTGTAGATGCGGTTCTTGTATTCGGCCGGCAGGGCGAAAAGGACCATGGCTTTGTCCTCCGGCTGCCTGCGGCACAGCTCAATGATGGGTGCGACGGCGCTGATGAATTGGCAACCGCTGTCGCAATAGAAGACAACATCGTCAAATGCCATCGCCTGGCGCATGACTTTGAGGATCAGATGCGGCTTCCACAGCCAATAGCCGGCGCCGCGCGGTTGGTCGAGGATTTGGCGGTTGCGGTGATAAAATTCCGCATCAAGATGATTCCGCCCCAGAGGAAGAGCGCGATCGAAACCCGCGACGGTCAAAGCGGTCTGAATGTTTAGCTTTTGAGCCTGGTAAAAATGCCCGTCGGCATAATTGATGAGCAAATTCGTCATCTGATCTCTAAATCGCAAGCCGATCCACGCCGAAGCCGGCAGGAGCCAATCCCGATTGGTGCCGTTCCCACATTGTTTTGTACGCCGCTTCGATGTGCCGCGTGAGACGCGGCGTGTCGAACAACGGGGTGGTATCCCGGTTGCGGGCCAACTTCGCGCGAACGGCCCCCATCAGACCGGGGTCCTGCGCGAGCTTCAACGCGAGCGCTTCATAGTCCGCAAGCGAACGGGTGATCATCTCCTCAAGACCGACGGCCGAGAGGAGGCTGGCGGCGACGCGTCCGGCGAAGGTCGCGCCGAGGCAGGTTAGCACCGGAACACCCATCCAGAGGGCGTCGCTGGCGGTCGTGTGCGCGTTCACCGGAAGCGTATCGAGGAACAGATCGGCCAGACGCCCGCGGGCAAGATGGTCCTTCAGCTTGATGAAAGGCGCAAACACGATCCGGTCGGGCGACACGCCGCGCGCCCGCGCTTCATTCCTGAGATTGTGTTCGATCCCTGAGTCCACTTCCAGAAGCCACAACACGCTGCCCTCGGTCTTGGCGAGGAGACGCATCCAGACAGAAAACATGTCCGGCGTGATCTTGTAGGCATTGTTGAAGGAGCAAAAGACGAAGCCCTTTTCCGGCAATCCGTACTCTACGCGGCTGACAACCGTTTCGCCGATGGCCTTCTTTCGGTCGTTGGCTTGATAGGTGTCCGGAAGATAGACGATCTTCTCCTCATAATATTGCTGCTGATCTTCCGGGATGATCCATCTATCCGCCAGGATGTAGTCCATATAAGGGGCGCCCATCGTGCCGGGAAAGCCCAGATAATTGACCTGGATGGGCGCGGGTTTGAAGGCGAAGAGCCCGGTGCGTTCCTCGCCGAAAAAGCCGTTCAGATTGACGAGGATGTCGATCTCCGCGCGGGTGATCTGTTCGGCGATCTCGCGGTCTGAGCGGCGCGACACGTCGGAAAACACGTCGAACGCGCCTTTGATGCGTCTGCGCATCGCGCTGACGTCGTCCATTCCGGTCGAGATGGCATGGAGTTCGAACGCGGTCCGATCGTGACATTCGAACAGGTCGGCGGTGAGATAGCCGGTCGCCTGCTCACGAAATTCCCCGGACACATAGCCGACGCGAATCTTCGCGTGCGGGGATCTTTCGCCCTGCCACATCGGTGTCGGGCTTGGGGCATATTTTGCAGCAACATAGGCGCGGGCGCACGCCAATTGGTCGGAGGGTGTCTCTCCAATCATCAGGAACGCGAACGGATTGGAGGCGGGCCGGCCCTCGAGGACACGCGCGCGCAAATGCCGGCGCTCTTTTTCAAGATCGGACCAATCGCACACATACAGTTTTGTCAGAAGGCGCAGGCCCTCGAGGTGTTCGACCTCAGAATCAATGGAGAAAGCTCTGTCATAAGCCCGATATGCCTCCTGACCTCTTCCAAGCTTAAACAGCGTATTACCACGCCCGTGATGCGCAGCCGCAAGGCTTGGAGTGATTGCTGTCGCCCTCTCATAAGCTGCCAGAGCTTCGGGGTACCGGCCGATTTGGAAAAGAGCATCGCCGCGATTTGCGTGCGATTCCGCGTGGACCGGATCTATCGCAATGGCGCGATCATAGCTCGCGAGGGCCGCTTCATAACGCAAGAGGCTCGCCAGGGCCTTGCCGCGGCCAAAGAGTGCGTTGGCATCGTGGGGTTGAATTGCCAATGCGCGGTCGTAACTCGATAGCGCCTCGTCAAACTCTCTAAGGCCAAGAAGCAAATTGCCTCGGTTGACATGGGAAGGCGCGTGATGGGGGTTCAGTGCGAGTGCACGCTCGTAACTGAGAAGCGCTTTGTCAGGCCGGTTGAGCTGGTGCAGGACCGCGCCGCGGTTGTTGAGCGTGGTGGGGTCGTCCGGATTGAGAGCGAGGGCGCGGTCATAACTCGCAAGAGCTTCTTCGAGCCGGTTCAACGCGCTCAAGACATTGCCGTAATTGTAGTGGATGAAGGGATTGTCGGAAGCGATAAGAACCGCGCGGCCTATCAGGTCCGCGGCGGCTTCGTGGCGCCCGCGCTGCGCTTCCAATATGCCGAGGAAGTGCAGCGCGTCGGCGTTGTCCGGCATCACGGTCAGCACGTCCCGGTAGCGCAGCTCCGCTTCATCGTACCGCCCCTGTTGATGGAGCTCCCGGGCTTGCCGCAGCCTGTGCAAGGCATCGCTCATGCCCGCACCAACCGGGTGGATTTCCCGCTGAGCTGCGCGCCCCAGGTCAAAATCTTGGGAAAACATTTCAAAATCGGCAAGACGCCGACGAAAGCGTTTGGACGCATTGCGATGTGCGCGAATGTTGCGGCGGCGCGTATGCGTGGAGCGAAAGACTGCTGCCAATCCCGGCTATAGGCCTTTCCGATTCCCGCATGATTGCCCGGCGCCATTCCGTTCTGGTTCTCGGTCAAACGCCGGCACAGCAGCCATGCCGATTGCATGGCCATGCTGATCCCCTCAGCGACGATAGGGTGCGCCTCGCCGGCGATATTGCCCACGTAAAAAATCCCGCCCGAGAATGGGTGGCGAATTCCTGGCCGGATAGGACCGGCAGAGAGCCACGCTCCGTCAAGCTCGGCGCGATTGAGCGCGTTGCGTGCGCCTTCGCAGTGTTTCAGGATGTGCAGAAGCGTGGCATCCGCTGCGCGTTGTCCAGTGTTGTCCCGGCGGCAGCGCTCCAGCACATCCCGGCGAATGCAGCATGACAGGCTGACGCGGTCCCCATCGGTGTGGACCATGCCGCCATAGCCGCCTGGAAAAACCAGCAGCGGCATCAGGTCGGCCGGCAAGTCGCTGTTTCTGAATCGCGCTTTGAAGGCGAGCAGATCCCGCTTGCTGCGCGCGCCGGCTTGGGCGGGAGACAAAGGACCGTGCTCCCATGAACCATTGGCGGCGATGAGAACCGGCGCTGCGAGTTCCATCGATTCAGGCCCCGACGAAATGGTGCAGACATGGCCGGCCGCGGTCCGGCGCAGCGCGGACAATTTCCACGGCTGAAACAGCTTTGCTCCGGCGCGCACCGCCGCGTCCAGCAACAGGGAGTCGAGTCTGTCCCTGCCCAAGGCTCTCCCCCAGCCCCATGCGGAGCCATCCACGCGCGGCATGGGCGAGGCCAAGGCCACATCGCGTGCGAACAGCCCGACGCGGCGAATTTCCGGCCCTGCAGAGGCGAAGAACTCGCCACCAATCCCGCCGTCCTGAACGAGCGGCAGGCTGGTCGCGGAGATGAATTCGCCGCACACCTTGCGGCGCGGAAAGGGAGTCTTCTCGACCACCGCAACCGACCACCCGGCCCGCGCCAGCAATCGCGCCGCTGTCGAACCCGCGGGACCCGCCCCGATCACGATCGCATCGTAAGTCATGGCGCGATTGTGCCGGCTCGCCGCGCAAGGAAGCAATGCGTGAAGGGAAGCGACGGGCCCTCCTGCAACCGCCACCCATCATCGTTCGGCCACAGCTCTGAAAGCTCTCGCCCGCGAAAGCCGGCGCGCACGCTGACAAGGGCGTCATGGCGCGTGACGTCGTTGCAGCCGATAGCCCAGAGAAGGCGGCTGCCGATCAATCCGGATTCCGCTCGCCAGGGCTCGCAAGCCGCGAAGGCGCCGGCCAAACGCGCGGCATCGCCGAGCAGCTTGGTCAGGGAATCGCGTTCGAAATGATGCAGAAACAGATTGGCGAGCACGATGTCGGCACAGCCCGGCCTTGCCCCTTGCAGATAATCGAAGACGTCCGCGCAAACAATTTCGGCTTGCCAACCGAGATCATGAAAACCCTGGCGTGTCCGCTCGGTCACGATGTCCTGGCGGTCGACCAATGTCACCTTCACATTGCGCCAACCGGGCGCCAATCGCTTCGCCAGCGCCAGCATGAAGGTGCCGTCTCCCGCGCCGAGTTCGACGAGGGTGCGTGGCGTCCCCCCGTCAAGGGCGGCGACAAGGAGCCGCGTCATGATACGAGCCTGGAGCATCCAGCCATTGATGCGCTTGAGATCCCGGCGCGACCACACGGCGCGCGGATCGGCTTGCGGCAATTCGTCCAGCCATTCCGGTTCGACGCGGCGGGGCAGGTTCATAACTGTCTCGTGGACGTTCCGGTTCCTGTGTCCGAGCTTGCGTGAAACAGCATCGTCTCCGCAATCAGGCCTGGTCCGAACGACATGGCGCAGCCGAGCGCGCCGGCCTTGGGCGCGCGCAGCATGGCTTCGAGAACGAACATCACTGTGGCCGACGACATGTTGCCGAATCGCCGCAGGATGTCGCGCGACGCGCCAAGCGCGGACGGCTTGAGATCGAGCGCGCGCTCGACCGCATCCAGAACCGAGCGTCCGCCCGGATGCACCGCCCAGAGATCGATGGCCGAGATCGGCAGGCCCTTGAGAATTTGTCCCGACTTCTCGCGAACCGCGTCCAAAATGGCGCCCGGCACTTGCCCGGAGAGCACCATGTTGAAACCCGAATCTCCGATCGCCCAGGTGATCAGATCGGGCGTGTCGGGAACGAGCAGCGCGCAGAAACTGTCCATGGCAAAGCCGGTCGGATCGGCGGTCACAAGGCATGCCGCGCACCCATCGCCAAAGATCAGGAAGGAAAGAATCTCGTCGAGATTGGTAGTTTCCTGAAGATGCAGACTGCAGAGCTCCAGATTGAGCACAAGGACTCGGGCCGTCGGCTCGGAACGCACGATGTGCCGTGCCAGCTTCAGCGCGTTGATCGCCGCGTAGCAGCCCATGAAGCCGATCATCGTGCGCTCCATCGATTTCGGCAGGCGGCAGCGCGACATGATTTCCAGATCGAGGCCTGGCGCGGAAAATCCCGTGCAGCATGTGATCAGGATATGGGTGAGCCGTTCGCGCTCGGCCCCGAGATTCAGCTTTTCGACCGCCGCCGCCGCAAGCACCGGCGCCTGACTCTCGAACAGCCGCATCCGCGCTGCGGTGGTCGGGAAATCTCCGCGCCGGTAGAAAGCGTACGCCGATGTCGACGCGGCATCGGGATGTGCGGCAGGATTTAGATAGGAATAACGGTGTTCGATTCCCGCTCTTTCCGCCATGCGGCCGAACAGCATCGAATTGCGTTCATTCCCGCCCAGAAGCGCATGCCCAAATTGTATGAAAGCTTGATGCACATCATAGGGGGGCACAGCGGTCGCGATCCGATTGATATGCGCCTCAGTCAATCAGATCTCTTTTCATGGCGAAGGATGCAGCGCTGCAATTTCATTAGGGGATGCTTCCGGACGGCGCAGCGAGAGCGTTATCCGCCTTGGCGGCCAGCTGCTTCTCAACCAGGCGGCACAGATCACCATAGGTGAAAGAAATCAATTCCGTCCCGATTTGCGGCAGCTGAACCTTGAATCTGTCTTCGATATCGAATGCGAGTTCCATGACATCGAGGCTGTCGAGGCCCGCGTCCACCAGTTTGGTGCCGGACTCAAGATGGTCCTTCACTTTTTTTCCGACAATCGCCTGCAATTCTTGTTCGACATCCATGTTTCGATCCCGAAAGCTCCTTTCACCTTACCCAGAATTGGGGGTTTTTGCGATGAGGACCGAGTTCAGTCCGCCGAAGGCGAAAGATGCCGAAACAGCCGCGTGACAGTTCAGCTTCGTGGGCTCTAACGCGAGAGGGAGGTCGCATTCCGGATCGGGGCCGAGAAAACCCAAAACGGGCGGCGCGACTTTTTTCGTCAACGCCAGAATCGCGATGACAAACTCCATCGCGCCTGTTGCACCGAGCATATGACCATGGGCGGACTTGGTCGCAATGACGACATGCTTCGACAGGCTAGAGGGATATGCGAGCCGGAATGCGGATGCTTCGGAACGGTCGTTCAGGCGCGTGCCGGTCCCATGCGCGCTGATCAGAACGGGCTCATCCTCCTCAAGCTGCGCGTCACCAAGGGCGTCTTTGATCGCCGCTGCGGCGCGTTCGGCATTGGGCTGCGTGAGATGACCGGCATCCGACGTCGAGCCGGCGCCCGCGACTTCCGCATAGATGTGCGCGCCCCGCTTCAAGGCGTGCTCTTCCTCTTCCAAGACCAGCGTCGCAGCGCCTTCACCCAAGACCATGCCCTTGCGATCGATGGAGAAAGGCCGGCACATGTCGGGCGCCATCGCTTGCAGCGCTTTCCAACCCTGAAGCGAGCCGAATGTCAGGCTCGCATCGCTTCCACCGGTGATCACGATCGAGGAACGGCCCGAGCGAATGAAGTGCATGGCCTCACCGATGGCGTGGGCCGACGATGCGCACGCGCTCGATATTGCAAGGCAATGACCGCGAATGCCGAAAAGCATCGACAGATGAGATGCCCCTGCGCTGGCCATTAGGCGAGGGATTGTCATGGGATGGACATTGGCAAGCCGCGAAAAGAAAAGCCTCAAATAGCCCGCTTCCGTCGCCGCGTTGCCGCCGCTGGCGCTGCCATAGATGATCGCAGCGTCGGAAAGCTTCGCCTCATCGCGCCAAAGCCCCGCGTCCTCAAGGGCCTCAAGCGTTGCGGCTGCGGCAAAGTTGGAGAACAGGTCGACGTTGAGCTGTTTTTCTTCATAGCGCGCAGCCAGATTGTGCAGGGCGTTCGCCACGGCCGGAGCTGCCGGGCCCGTAAAGCTCAGCTCCCGCTGGCCATCCGGAGATACCGACATGGGGCAAATCGCGCTTTTGCCCGCCACGAGACTGTCCCAGGTTGTGGTTTTGTTCGCGCCCAAACCCGAGACGCACCCCATGCCCGTGACAACCACTTTCCTCACATCATTCCTACAGATGAGCTTCGCCGAACGAACCACGTTTGTAGAGCATCGGATAAGCCAGAAATATGGCGAAGCCCAGCGCTAGCAATCCGAAGACGGAGGGCAGGCCGCATCAATTCCACGGTTCGCTAGAATTTCATTGCTCGGCAATCTCTGGAATGCGTTCGACAAGAGCGGGCCTTCACCGGCGTTGGCCGGTTTCGTCACCGGGTGAGGGGCCGAAGCCGCCGCCCCCAGGCGTCTCGATCACGAAGAGGTCGCCCGCCTCCATTTCGACGCTGGCGGTGGCCCCGAAATGTTCCATGTCCCCATTTGCACGCACGACAAAATTGCGTCCGACAAACGCGGCCTCGCCACCCGCAAGACCGAACGGTGGCACGCGGCGGCGATTGGAAAGAATGGCTGCGCTCATAGCGGTGCGGAAGCGGAGTTTCCGCACGGCACCATCGCCGCCGTGAAAGCGGCCATCCCCCCCCGATCCGCGCCGAACCGCGAATTCCTCGAGCAGAACCGGAAAGCGCGACTCCAGCACTTCGGGATCGGTGAGGCGCGTATTGGTCATGTGGGTATGGACAGCGCTCGCGCCGTGGAAATCTTTTCCCGCGCCTGAGCCGCCGCATATCGTCTCGTAATATTGGTGCAGGCCATTGCCGAAAGTGAAATTGTTCATCGTCCCTTGCGCCGCGGCAAGGATGCCCAATGCACCATAAAGCGCATCGGTAATCGCCTGGCTGGTTTCGACATTGCCCGCGACGACGGCGGCCGGATAACGTGGATTCAGAAACGAACCATCCGGAACGATCAGTTCGATCGGCCGCATACAGCCGTCATTGAGCGGGATATCGTCCTCCACCAAGGTGCGGAATACATAGAGCACCGCGGCGCGCGAGATCGATAAGGGTGCGTTGAAATTGTCGGAGAGCTGCGCAGCTGTGCCCGTGAAATCCACCCGTGCTGTACGCTGTGCGCGGTCCACCGAGATCGCCACCGAGATCATCGCGCCATTGTCCATCTCGACGGAAAACCTGCCGTCCGACAGGCCATCGATCACCCGGCGTACGCATTCGGCGGCATTGTCCTGGACGTGGCGCATATAGGCATGCACGACTTCGCGGCTATAGATGGCGCAGAGCTTGCGAAGTTCGGCAGTGCCCTTCACGCACGCGGCGATCTGGGCCTTCAGGTCCGCGATGTTCTGGTCGGGATTGCGCGCGGGATAGACACCGGACGCGAGCAAAGTGCGCGTCTCCTTTTCGAGGAAGCGACCCTGATCCACCAGAAGAAAATCGTCGATCAGAACACCTTCGTCCTCCACGCGTTTGCTGAAGGGCGGCATGGAGCCCGGCGTCATCCCGCCGATATCGGCCTGATGGCCGCGGGCTGCGACATAGGCAATCAGTCCGCCCGCTTCATCGAAGGCCGGCATGATCACGGTGACGTCGGGCAGATGCGTGCCGCCATGATAGGGCGCGTTCAGAACATAGACATCGCCGGGAAGGATGCCGCGGCCATCCCCGCGATCGCCACGCGAGTCGATGATCGTGCGTACGCTGTCGCCCATGGAGCCGAGATGAACCGGAATATGCGGCGCATTGGCGATCAGTGCGCCGTCACGGTCAAAGAGTGCGCAGGAGAAATCCAGCCGCTCCTTGATGTTCACGGAAGAAGCCGTGTTCTGCAGTGCGAGCCCCATCTCTTCGGCGACCGCCATGAAAAGGCTGTTGAACACTTCGAGCATGATCGGATTCACTTCCGCGCTGGTCGCCCGAGACGGAAGCGCCGCAACCCGTTCCAGAATCACATTGCCCTTTGCATCGACCGACGCGCGCCAGCCGGGCTCCACCACCGTGGTGGCGGTCGATTCCTTGATGATCGCCGGGCCGTCGATAATGATGGAAAGTGGGATCACGTCGCGATCGTAGACCGGCGTGTCCTGTTCCTTGCCCGCCATTCTCGCACGGACCAGCGACATCGGCGGCGCCGATGAAGGACTGGAAATGGAGGGCTGCTGCGCGCCGTTTTTTTTGGAGACGCCGATCGCTTCGAGCGAAAGCGTCTCGATCACAAGCTTCTTGTTTTCCGGAACGAAACCGAAGCGCCGCTTGTGCTGCGCCTCGAAACCGGCCTGCATCTCCTCTCCCGGCCCGTACGGCACGGCAAGGGTCGCGTCCACGTCCTCATAGCGGATCTCCACACTGGCGGTGGTTTCGATGCGTTCGAGAGGAACGCCCTGGGCGAGAAGGGCGTTGCGGGCGTCGGCGGCGAGGGCAGCGATGGCCTCGCGAAGGACGTCCGACGCGGCGTCCAGGGGCAGATTTATCGTCCGCTCACGGACGTTTCTCATATCCGCAAGTCCGATCCCGTAGGCCGACAAGACGCCCGCGAGAGGATGAATCATCACGCGTCTGATGCCGAGACTGTCGGCCACGAGGCAAGCATGCTGGCCCGCCGCGCCGCCGAAGCAGTTGAGCGTGTAGGAGGTCACGTCATGGCCGCGTTCGATGGAAACCTGCTTGATGGCTTTGGCCATGTTCTCGACCGCAATGGTGAGAAACCCTTCGGCAAGCTCCTGCGGCGAGGCCGGCTTGCCCGTGGCAGCCTGCACCTGCGCGGCAAGCGCTGCGAATTTCTCCGTAACGATGGCGGCATCGAGCGGCTGATCGCCGGTTGGGCCGAACACGCTCGGAAAAAAGGACGGCTGAAGCTTGCCGAGCATCAGATTGCAATCCGTGACCGTCAGCGGCCCGCCGCGGCGATAGCAGGCAGGGCCGGGGACCGCCCCGGCCGATTGCGGTCCGACCCGCAATCGCATGCCGTCAAAACGGCAGATCGAGCCGCCCCCGGCGGCGACGGTATGGATCGAGAGCATCGGAGTGCGCATCCTGACGCCGGCAACCATCGTCTCATGGGTGCGCTCGAAAACGCCGGCATAATGGGAAACATCGGTCGATGTGCCGCCCATATCGAAGCCGATCACCTGTTCGAAACCGGCCGCGGAGGCTGTCTTGGCCATGGCGACCACGCCACCCGCCGGGCCCGATAGCACGGCATCCTTGCCGCGAAAGGCGCGTCCGTCCGCGAGGCCGCCCGTGGACTGCATGAAGAAGAGCGGCACATTTTCGCCGAGCGCAGTGCGAAGCCCCGCGACGTAGCGATCCAGCACGGGGGAGAGATAGGCGTCCGCCACCGTGCAATCCCCACGCCCGATAAGCTTGATGAGCGCGCTCACCTCATGGCTGACGGAAACCTGCATGAAACCCATGTCGCGCGCGATGTCGGCCACGCGCTTTTCATGGGCCGGGTAGCGGTAGCCATGCATGAACACGATCGCAATGGACCGGTAGCCTTCAGCAAAGGCTGAGGCCAGGCTGGCCTTGGCCGTGGACTCGTCAAGGGGGCGGAGAATCTCGCCCTCGGCGGCGATGCGTTCGCCGATCTCCACGACGCGGCCATAGAGGGGTTCGGGCAGCACGATGTGGCGCGCAAAGATTTTCGGCCGGTTCTGGTAGCCGATCCTCAAGGCGTCGGCGTGGCCCTTTGTGATCGCCAGCAGGGTGGGTTCGCCGGCGCGCTCCAGCAGCGCATTGGTGGCGACGGTGGTGCCCATTTTCACCGCGGCAATGGGCCCGGTGCCATATTGCTCCATAAGCGTGCGCATGCCCGCGGAGGCAGCGTCCGCATAGCGTTCGGGGTTTTCCGACAGCAGTTTCAAGGTGACCAGAGCGCCGTCGGGGCGCCGCCCGATGATGTCGGTGAAGGTGCCGCCCCGGTCGATCCAGAACTCCCAAGTCCCTTCCGGCACTGGAAAAATCCCTCGCCCGCAACGCCCGCTCGACGGTATTGCACTAGTGTGGCGAATCCGAAATTCGCAAGTGCTTGGGCAACGCTCCGGGCGATTTTCGGATTCAAGGCCACACTAGCAACTTATTGAATCTAGCGTGGTTTTTGGATTTGAAGTTCCTAAACGTGGATGCCATGGAAATCTTAGGAACTTCAAATCCGCCACGCTAGGCACCCGGCCATCAAGCCGATGCTTCGGCGCTAGCGCGCCGTCAGCTTCTTCTGCACGCGCGCATCGAAGCGGGCAACATTGACCACGACCCTTTGGTGCGAGCCGCCGCCGATCGGCTCCTTCTCGTCGCTCGCCTCAACGCGAAACGAGAGCGTTCGGCCATCGACCGCAGTCAATTCTGCGGTCGCCCGCACGCGCATCCCGATGGGGGTAGCGGCGAAGTGACGGACATCGAGATGGATACCGAGACTCTGATGGCCGGCCGGCAAGAGATGTTCCACGGCTGCGAGCGCTGCCGCCTCGATCAGATTGATCATGACCGGGGTGGCCAAAACCGGTACCAGCCCGCTGCCGATGCTGGGCGCGGTATGTTCAACGCCGACCACCAGATCGGCGGATCCCGTCAGCCCATTCGGCATATGTGCTAGATCGACCATGGCTCGCTCATGAAAGACACCGGCAAAATCATCCGCTCGGCGAGACGCTCCGAACCGGCAAGAATCTTATGGCAGAGCCCGTTCTTGTTTGACATGCTCAATCGGGACCGACGGGGCGACAGAAGCTCGCACGCGCGGCCTGACGGCGCAGCATCGGCTGGCCTCAAGGTGTTTTTCCGATAGATCGGCCGAGGAAACGTCTGTGCGGCGGAAGAGATTTCGATGACAATCGGGAGCAGAGACGCTGCGAATTGGCTGCTCGCCAGCCTCGCTTTGCTCGCTCTGCTGATCATTGGCCGGCCGCTATTGGTGCCGCTCGCCTTCACCGTCCTGATTTCGGCGGTTCTCAACGCCATCGTGGACATGCTGCATCGCTTCAAATTGCCGCGTTGGCTGGGCTGGCTCGCAACCCTCGCCTTGCTCGCCGGCGTGCTCTACCTGGTGACGCGCATCGTTGCCGGCCAGGCAGCGGATTTCGCCGCACAGGCGCCGACCTACGTCGCGAGTTTAGAGCGAGTCGTAACCGAACGGTTGGCGCCGCTGCGGCTTGGCATCGCGATTCAGGATATATTCAGCCGATCGGATATTGCGGGAATCCTGACCAACGTCGCAACGTCGCTAGGCACGTCGGCTTTGGGGATCATTGAGGTCCTGATCTTTGTCGGTTTCCTGTTGGTTGAACAGGATGATCTGTCGGCAAAGGTCGCAAGGCTTCTAGCGACCGGCGGCCGTCACGAGGAGACTCAGGGGGTGCTCCGCACGATCGTGCGACAGGTGCAGTCCTATCTGGGAGTCTGCACAATTCTGAGCGCCATCATGGCGACGGGATCGTATGCGCTTCTCGTGGTGCTAGGCATTCAATACGCAGCATTCTGGTCGCTGTTGATCTTCATCCTGACCTACATCCCGACCATCGGCGCCGTGGCTGTGGTGATTCCCGCGTTGATGGCACTGGTTCAGTTCGGGACGCTTGGGACTCCGTTGCTTATCATTGTCGTGCTCGGCGCGCTTCATTTCATCCTGATGAACATCGCCGCGACGCTCATACTCGGACAGTCGCTGAACCTGAGCCCGTTCGCGATCATATTGGCACTCACTTTCTGGGGCCTCGTCTGGGGTATCGCCGGGCTATTTCTCGCGGTCCCCATGACGGCGGCGATCGCGATCATCTGCGCCCATATCGACGAGCTTCGATGGGTCTCGCTCCTGCTCGCCGCACCGCCCCCGAGGGCGGGCAAAAAGCAGGCCCCTATCGTCCCGTAGCCGGCCCCGAAAGTCAGGCCCCCATGATGGCCCGGACCGCGAAATAGAGCAGCGACGGGGCCACCAGACAGCCCAGGCCCGAATGGAAGGTCGCCGTCAAAGCCCCATACGGCACGAGCTTGGGGTCGGTTGCCGCAAGCCCTCCGGTCACCCCGCTCACGGTGCCCATCAGCCCGCCGAAGGCCATTGCCGAGCGCGCATCATTGAGGCCGATGGAGCGGGCGACAAAGGGCGTCCCGGTCATCACCAGCACGGCCTTGAAGACCCCCGTGGCGATCGAGAGCGCCATCACCGCTGAGCTGGCCCCCAGGGCCGAGCCGGTGACCGGCCCGACGATATAGGTGATCGCGCCGGCGCCGATCGTGGTCATCGAGACCGAATCCGAATAGCCGAAAGCGAGCGCGACGCCGGCGCCGAAGATGAAGGGCAGCACCGTGCCGAGCGCGAGCGCGATGGCGCCGAGCAGCCCCGCCTTCTTCGCTTCCACGACATCGACTTCAAAGGCGGTCGCGACAATGGCGAAATCGCGCAGCATGGCGCCGCCCATCAGACCCACACCCGCAAAGAGCGGGATATCGGCGACGCCCGTCTTCCCGCCGGTGGCCACGCCGCCGAAATAGGCCAGGACCAGACCCAGGACGATGGCGATCGCGGAGCCATGAATGCGCCCCAAGGTCAGATGTTTGGAAATCTGGTAGGAAATCCACATCACCACCCCGACCAGCGCGAAGGAAGCCACCAGGCCATGTTCGGTGAAGAGGCGCGGAATGATCTCGTTCATCGCGTCCTCCTACTCGGCCGCGCCGGAAATCACCCGGGCGGCGTGCGCCTCTTGGGCGCGGTTGTGACGGGTGACAGCCGGCCGGCTGAAGCGGATGAGCAAGGCTGTCGCTGCCAAACAGATCAACACGCCTCCCCCGCCGGCGATCAACACCACAGGGCCCCCGCTGACGGCGGCGACGACGTTCTGAGTGGCCGCCATGGCGACGACGATGGGAATGTAGAGCGCAGCCCAGAATTCGATGCCGAGCTTCAGCCCATGGGTTAGGGCGCCCTTGCGCATCAGCCAGACGCGCGCGGCCATCAGCAGCATCATCGCGATGCCGACGCCCCCGACATTGGTCTTCACGCCGAGTCCGACACCCAGCACGTCGCCCAGGAGCGCGCCGAGAAGCGTGCAGATTGCCAGAAGGGCAACCCCATAAATGGTCATGTCACGCTTCTCCCTAGTTCCTTTGCCCGGACCGAAAGAGTCATTTCTCTTGCGCTACGGAGTGCGTTTTGACGCCTACTTTTCGAGGCCTTTGCGGCCCCGCGCCGCCCCGCCATGGCAAGGCTACAGGCATGCTCGGAGCTTAGTCAATTTGCCCGATGTGATAAGGGTTTGCGCATGTTAGGAGAAGGGTCGCTGCGTGATGGGGCAAAGGTCAATGAGCATCGAGTCTGGGCCTGGTGAGCTCCCGCTTTCCGGTATCCTTGTGGCCGAATTCTGCAATGTCGCCGCCGGCCCGTTTTGCGGAATGCTGTTGGCCGACATGGGCGCCGATATCATCAAGATCGAGCCGAAGGATGGCGACATGCTGCGGCACTGGCCGCCGCACACCGACGGCTTCAGCGAGAATTTCGCGTCGCTCAATCGCGGGAAACGGTCGATCGCCCTTGATCTCAAACACGCGGGTGAGCGTGAAACCGCCTGGCGCATCATGTGCAAGGCCGACGTGGTGATCGAGAACAACCGGCCGGGCGCGATGGATCGTTTGGGACTCGGCTGGCAGCACATCCATGCCGCGAACCCGCGCCTGATCTATTGTTCGATCTCCGCCTATGGGCAAAGCGGCCCGCGGGCCCGCCAGGGCGGCTTCGATGTCACGATGCAGGCGGCATCGGGCGTGATGAGCATCACCGGCGAAGCGGGCCGGCCACCCGTGAAATGCGGAGTGCCTGTCGCCGATTTCACGGCCGGGCTCTACGGCGCGTTTGCGGTGAGCGCTGCCCTAGCGCGTGTCCGCAGTGGTGGCAGCGGAGTGCATATCGACGTCCCCATGCTGGGGACGACACTCGCCATCGCGGCGCTGCAGACGAGCGAATATTTCGGCAGGGGTGAGGACCCTAAACCGCTTGGCTCCGCGCATCCGCGCAACGCACCCTATCAAGCATTTCGAGCGCGGGATCGCTTCTTTGTCATCGCTGCGGGCAACGACAAATTATGGGGCGCGGTCTGCGAGATCGTGGGGATGCGCGAGCTTGTTGCCGACCCGCGATTTGTCAGCGTGCGGAATCGCGCGCAGAACCAGATTGAGCTCGCCGAAATCCTGGAACGGATATTCAAGACGCGAGACGCGGCGGAGTGGCTGGCGGAGTTCGAAGGCGCGGGCGTGCCATCGAGCCTGATCAACACCTATTCGGAGGCCGTGGCGGACCCGCAGGTGCAAGCAAGCGGATGGGTGCAGCCTTTGGCTTTGCCCGGAGGCGCGCTCACCCGGACCTTTGCTTCGCCGCTTGCCTTTGACGGCAAGAATGTCCCCATCCGCAAGGGGCCCCCGCGCCTGGATGAAGATCGAGAAACCATTCTCGCCATGATTGGCGACCCGGTTTTCGGTACGGCCAAGTAGAAGAATGGTATAAACGCGCGGTTTCCTGCCGAGGGGAGAGACTCGTCTTGTCCGACGATCGACTCAAGATGACATCGAAACCTTTGCTCGCCGCCGTCATCGCTGCGGGCCTGGTTTCTACCGTGGCCGTGCTGTGGCCGGCGCTGGGCGCACCCGCCGCAAAACGCGCTCCGATTCCCGACCTCGGCACAGCCGATCTCGGCTGGACCAAAATTGCCGACGATTTCCAGGCGCCCGCGTCCGGCCCCGGCCCCGTCTCCTTCGAGAAGGCCCGTCCCTATATTCCCAACAATGACCGCGGCGTGCAGGTGACCGTACGGATCGCCGATGTCAGCAACCCCATCCTGAAGCCATGGGTGGTCGAGCAGATGAAAAAGGCGAATGTCGAGGCGGATGCGGGCAGAAGTGCTTTCGAGGCCCGTGCGAGCTGCTGGCCAGGCGGCGTTCCCGGCTTCCTGGTCATGGGCCGCGTCAATCCCATGTATTTCGTCCAGAGTCCGAAAGAGGTCCTCATGATCAACGAGGGCGGGCCGGAAATACGGCATATCCTGATGGATGTGCCGCATTCCGCTAATCCCAAGCCCTCCTGGTATGGCGAATCCGTCGGCCATTACGAGAACAGCGATACGCTGGTCGTCGATACGATCGGCTTCAACGACAAGAGCTTCGTCGACAATTACCGCACACCGCACACAAACCAGCTCCATGTGGTGGAACGCTTCAAACTGGTCGACGACGGGAAAACCCTGCAGGTCTCGTTCACCGTGGATGATCCCGGCGCCTTCAATATGCCCTGGTCGGCGGGTCAGGTTTATCACCGCGACCATGAAGGCACGTTGATCGAGGAGATCTGCGCCGAGAACAACAACGTCGTCTTAGATGCTGCCGTCGGGCCGATCCCGGAAGCCGAGAAACCAGACTTCTGATCGCGCCGGAGACATGAAGAAGCGGGCAATCCTTCTTGGCGTCGTGGCCACTTCCGCGTTCACGACCACGGCATTCGCCGCCGATGCCACGGGCGAGTGGTTGGTGGCCGATCGAACGGCACGGATCAACATCGCCGATTGCGGCGAGGCGCTGTGGGGAGTGGTTTCCTGGGAAGCCGATCCGGGCGGAGTGGACGAAAAGAATCCCGATCCCGCCAAACGAAGCCGGCCAACATTGGGCCTGCCCATTCTCCTTGGGATGAAAGTGACCGGATCGAACCAATGGGCCGGCCAGATCTACAATTCCGAGAACGGCAGGACCTATTCTGGCGGGCTCACTCTCATCAATCCCGACATGCTGCGCGTGCGCGGCTGCATATTCGGCATCTTGTGCGGCGGCGAAAATTGGACCCGCGCCCAAGTGACGGCAGAAGACAAGAAATTGCCGGAAGACGCGGCCTGTTCGCAAAGGAATGCTTCGCGATAGCCTGAGCCCGCCGAGGAATTGCCGCAAGTTTGAATGGATTTCCCTTAGTCTGGGGGATAGTCACCCTCTATCGCCTCACCCCCGGAAAATCCCCTTTGACCCCTTCCATCTGGACATCCGCATTCGAATTGCTTGTCCGCACCTGCTGCCGCCATGCGGGGGCCGTAGCCTTGGCAAGCATTCTTGCACCCATGGGTGCGGTTTTTTATGTGTCGCAGAATTTCGAAATGGACAGCAATGCCGAGAACCTGATCTCGGCCGAGGTTCCGTGGCGCCAGTACCAGGCCGAATTCGATAGAGCATTCCCGCAAAGAAACCATCTGACCGTGGTGGTGATCGACGGCGTAACGCCCGAACGCACGCAACAGGCCGCCGATGCGCTCAAGAAAGCGTTGGCCGCGCATCCTGAACAGTTTCCCATCGTGCGCGACATCCAGGGTGATCCGTTTTTCGCGAAAAATGGTTTGCAGTTCTTGCCCGTTGAAGATGTGCGCAAGGCGACGCAGCAGATCATCGCCGCGCAGCCTTTCCTCGCGCCGCTTGCCGCTGATCCGTCTTTGCGCGGGATCATGGACAGCCTCTCGACCGCGCTTCTCGGCGTCGAGAACGGCCAAGCCAGTATCGACCAGCTGTCGCCGGCCTTAACGGCTTTGTCGGAGACGCTGGAAAAAACGCTCGCGGGCCGCCCTGCTTTTCTTTCCTGGCAGAAATTGATCACAGGCCAAGAACCGGGGATACGGGAAACACGACGAATCATCGAGATCCAGGGTACGCTCGACTATACGAAGCTTGAACCGGGAGCGGCATCCAGCGATCTGATACGAAAACTTGCTGCCGATCTTCACTTGACGCCGAATGAAGGCGTGTCGGTGCGCCAGACCGGGCCCGTTCCGCTCGCGGACGAGGAATTCGCCACGCTCGTGGACAGGGCAGGGCTGATGGCCGGCCTTATGATGTTCGCGATCCTGCTGACTCTGTGGGTGGCGGTTCGTTCGGCGAAGATCATCGCCGCGATTCTGCTGACCCTCTTCGCAGGGCTGGCGATCACCACCGCGCTTGCGATCGCCGCGATCGGCACCTTCAACGTCATCTCCGTCGCCTTCATTCCACTGTTCGTCGGCATCGGAGTGGATTTTGGAATCCAATATACGGTGCGCTACCGCGCCGAGCGCCACGCATTGGGAGACCTCGAAAGGGCCCTGACGCAAGCAGGCAAGGGCATGGGACCGTCCTTGGCCTTGGCCGCGCTCGCGACGGCGGCTTGCTTCTATTCTTTCGTGCCGACGGATTATTCCGGTTTGGCCGAGCTGGGCCTGATTGCGGGAACAGGCATGCTGATTGCGTTCCTTTTGAGCGGAACGATGCTGCCGGCTTTGCTCAAGCTGATGAAACCCAAGGGAGAACAGAGCGAGGTCGGCATTGCGCGCCTGGCGCCCATCGACGCGTTCCTGCAGCGGCACAAGCGGATGATCCTGATTTTGGCCGGTGTGGCAGCGGCGATCGGATTGTCGCTGCTGCCCTTTCTGCAATTCGACGCCAACCCCCTGCATCTGCGCAGCACGCGGACCGAATCGATGCAGACCGTGCTTGATCTGAGCAAGGATCCCGACACGTCGCCCAACACGATCGATGTCCTCGCGCGCTCGCGTGCCGACGCTGACGCATTGGCGCAACGCCTTTCGAAATTGCCCGAGGTCGACAAGGCGCTGACGCTGCAGAGCTTCATCCCGGATGGGCAGCCCGAAAAACTCGCGCTGATATCGGATGCCGCACTGCTGATGGATACGACGCTGAACCCGTTCGACATCAAGCCGCCGCCAACCAAAGCGGAAACGCTGGCGAGCATCTCTGCGACCAAGGACGCGCTGCGCAAAGCTGCCGGCAATGGTTCGACTCCGGGAGCTCAGGCCGCCTTACGCCTCGCGCAATTGCTCGAGAAACTTGAGACTGCCGATGACGCCACGCTCAACCGGACGACCGCCGCGGTCGTGCCTGGCCTCATGACCGTGCTCGATCAATTGCGGTCGGCTCTTTCGGCACAACCCGTTGATTTAGCCGCACTGCCGGCAGACTTGCAGCGCGAGTGGGTGTCGCCCGATGGGCGCTACCGCGTGCAAGTCTTTGCCAAGGGCGATTCAAATGACGACGCGACCGTGGAGAAATTCGCCAACGCCGTGCGTGCGGTCGTGCCGGAGGCCACCGGGACTCCGATCTCGACTCAGGAATCCGGCCGGACGATCGTCAACGCCTTCATCAAAGCGGGCGCGCTGTCGTTCCTCGCGATGGTCGTTCTCCTGGCGATTTTCTTGCGAAATGTTCGGGACGTGGTGCTGACGCTGATTCCGCTTATTCTGATCGGAATCCTGACCTTCGCGACATGCGTGGCTCTCGGGCTTTCCTTGAACTTCGCAAACATCATCGTGCTTCCGCTCCTTTTGGGAATCGGTGTCGCGTTCAACATCTATTTCGTGATCGCATGGCGGGTCGGCGGGCATGATTTCCTGCAGTCAAGTTTGGCTCGCGCGGTCATCTTAAGTGCAGCGACAACCGCAACCGGCTTCGGCACGCTCTGGCTGTCCAGCCATCCCGGAACCGCAAGCATGGGCGAACTGTTGATGATCTCTCTGGCTTGGACGCTGATTACGACGCTGTTCTTTGTCCCGCCGCTGCTCGAATCGGCACGGCCAAGATGATCAGCCACCGCTCATCTGCTTGTCGACCATCTCGTTGATCTTCTTGACGAGACCGGCCGCGCCCGAACTTGCGATCGTCGAAGAAAAATCCGCCCTGCGCAGAGCGAGCTGACTGACATAGCCATTCAGATAGATATCGACGACCTTCCATTTGTCGGCGAGCAGATGCATTCGATAGTTGAACGGCACGCTGGAACCGTCCGATCCCGACAGTTTCGACTCGACGATCTTGTCGCTGTTGCGCATCTTCACGGCAGGTTCGACGACGAATTTCTCGCCCGCGAATTTTGCGAAATTCTTGGCGTAGTTCGCGACCGTCATCCGCTTGAACGCTTCGATGATCGCCTGACGTTCGCTCTCCGACAAAGAGGACCAGGAAGGTCCGACCGAAAGCTGAGACATGGCGGGAAGATCGAAGACGTCCTCCACGATGGGGGTGAGTTGGCGTTGGCGGCCCTGCAGTCCCAACTGCTCCCCGCGCTTCATCGTGTCCAGGAGGGCCGCGTAAAACGAGTCGATCTGGCGCACCGCGGGGTCCGCGGCTGAATCGGCCGCGCGCGATACCGCCGGCTGCAGGCCCATCAGGACTGCAAGCACAGCAAACAGGAATCTCTGCATTGCCATAACGATGATCTCCTACGCGATCATCGCGGCCGTATCGTGTTCGCGCCCCAGCGTCGACAAGACGGTCGCGACGATGGAATTCGCGTCCAACCCGGCGCTCTCATACATCCGCTCAGGACTATCGTGTTCGATGAAGCGATCGGGCAATGTCAATGTGCGTATCCTCAGGCCACGATCCAAGAGCCCGTCCCAGGCAGCAAAATGAAGCACATGGGCGCCGAAGCCTCCAGCGGAACCTTCCTCCACCGTGAACAACACTTCGTGGTTCTGCGCCAGGCGCCGCACCAGCGTGGTGTCGAGCGGCTTGGCGAAGCGGGCGTCGGCGACGGTCGTCGACACGCCATAGCCCGCCAAGCGGTCGGCGGCCTTCAGGCATTCCGCAAGCCTCGTGCCGAAATTCAGCAGCGCGACCGAACTTCCCTCCCTCAGAATTCGTCCCTTTCCGATAGGTAGCGGGTCCCCGATTCTCGGAAGGGCCAAGCCAACGCCTTCGCCGCGCGGATAACGGAACGCCGATGGTCGGTCATCGATGGACCGCGCCGTCGCCACCATATGCATCAGTTCCACTTCATCGGCCGCCGCCATCACGACGAATCCCGGCAAGGTCGCGAGATACGTCACATCGAAGGCGCCGGCATGAGTTGGCCCATCCGCGCCGACGAGCCCGGCGCGGTCGATGGCGAAGCGCACCGGAAGCGATTGGATGGCCACATCGTGCACCACCTGATCATAGGCACGCTGCAAGAACGTCGAATAGATCGCAGCGAAGGGGCGGAATCCCTCCGCTGCGAGACCGGCGGCGAACGTGACCGCATGCTGCTCGGCAATTCCGACATCGAAGAATCGTTTGGGGAAGCGGGAGGCAAACAGGTCAAGCCCCGTGCCTGAAGGCATGGCGGCTGTGATAGCGACGATCTTTTCGTCGCGTTCGGCTTCGGCGATGAGCGCTTCTGCGAACACCTTGGTGTAGCCCGGTGGGCCGCCGGCGCTTTTTTTCTGTTCGCCGGTCAGCACGTTGAATTTGGTGACACCGTGATATCTGTCGTCGGATTTTTCGGCCGGGGGATAACCCTTGCCCTTGTTGGTCACCACATGGACAAGAAACGGCCCATTGTCGGTGTCGCGTACATTCTCCAGAATTGGAATGAGCTGATCGAGATTGTGCCCGTCGATCGGGCCGACATAGAAGAATCCCAGTTCCTCGAACAGCGTGCCGCCCATCCAGAAGCCGCGCGCATATTCCTCCGCCCGCCGCGCAGCCACCCGCAGCAATTTCGGAAAACGCTTCATCATGCGTTTGAGGAAATAGCGCAACCCGTGATAGGTCCGGCTCGAGACCAGCCGCGCAAGGTAACCGCTCATCGCGCCCACCGGTGGCGCGATGGACATGTCATTGTCATTGAGAATCACGATCAGACGCGTGCCCGAAGCGCCGGCATTGTTCATTGCTTCATAAGCCATCCCGGCGCTCATAGCCCCGTCGCCGATGACGCAGACGACATTGTGCTTTTGCCGGGCGAGATCGCGCGCGACCGCAAAACCAAGGCCGGCGGAGATCGATGTGGAGGAATGGGCGGCGCCGAAGGGATCGTATTCGCTCTCGGCCCGCTTGGTGAAACCCGAAAGGCCGCCGCCCTGGCGCACCGAGCGCATTCGCCCACGCCGGCCGGTCAGGATCTTGTGCGGATAGGATTGGTGGCCGACGTCCCAGATGATCTTGTCTCGCGGCGTATCGAAGACGCGGTGCAGTGCGACCGTCAGCTCGACGACGCCGAGGCCGGCCCCGAGATGGCCGCCGGTGACCGAAACCGCGTCAACGAGCTCCATCCGCAATTCATCGGCCGCCTGCCGAAGCTGCCCTTGTTCTAGATTCCGCAAATCACTTGGGAATGCAATCTGATCGAGCAAAGGCGTCTTCGAATTCATCAAATCCTCATTCCGGGCAGAGCGAATTTTCTAAGCATCTCGATCGATCAGAAATAAAGGAAGGTCCCGCAAATCGTCCGCGTCGGCGCCGTAAGGTTCCAGCGAGGCGCCCGCTCGTTGCGCCAATCTGGTGGCTTCCTGACGCGCCCCCGCGACGCCCAGAATCGAAACCAGAGTTGCCTTGCCCTGCTGCTGGTCCTTTGCAACCGCCTTGCCGGCACTTTCCACAGTGCCGACGGCATCGAGGAGATCGTCGGTGATCTGGAACAACAACCCGAAGTCACGCGCGTAATTGCGCAATCTGTCATGGTCATCGGGGGAAGCTTGCGCGAGAATGGCGCCTGCCTCGCAACAAAATTCGAACAACGCGCCGGTCTTCATGCGCTGCAGAACGACCGTTTCGTTGTAGCCGAGGGGTTGTTCGGCGGCCAGCATGTCGATCATCTGGCCGCCGACCATGCCGGCACTGCCGGCCGCCTTTGCGAGCTCCGCCACCAGTCGGCACCTGACATCGGCGGAAGGGTGAGTGGCGGGATCGGACAGGATCTCGAAGGCGATCGTCAGAAGCGCATCTCCCGCGAGGACCGCTGTCGCTTCGTCGAACGCCACATGCGTGGTCGGTCGCCCGCGGCGAAGATCATCGTCATCCATGCAGGGTAGATCGTCATGGATCAGAGAATAGGTGTGCAGAGCCTCGATCGCAGCGGCAACACGCAACGAGCGCGAGCCTTCCACGCCAAACAGCTTTGCGCAGCTCAGCACCAGGAACGGCCGCAGCCTCTTTCCCCCCGCAAAGATCGCGTAGCGCATGGCCTCGTGAACGCGGCTGTGGAGACCTGCAGGCTGGGGCAGGATCTGCTCCAACATGTCTTCGACTTGGCGCGCGGCGACATGCATCTTCATCCGCAAGCCGAAGAACGGCTGTGCCCGTTCGGCACTCGAATCAGGAGAACTCAGAGTGACCGGGCGGGACATGCTACCCTCATCAACGCCCATGCTGCCGTCGGACGTTACGCAGATTATTGGCGAATGGTAATGTCACGGCAATAGAGTTCAAAGGGCGGCAAGGGCACATCTTGCTTCGATGTGCGTTCTGCGTGATGCTTCGTCAATACCGTGAGGCCGTAAATTGAATCGTACCTGCGTATTGGACGGATATGTGTTGAGAACGACACGCTCTAGATTATCAGCCGACCCGCCGTTTCGAGAAGCACAGCCATAATGCGTGTGATTCTCGCTCAACCTCGTGGTTTCTGTGCAGGAGTGGTTCGGGCGATCGACATCGTCGAACGTGCCCTCGAGAAACATGGCCAGCCGGTGTTTGTCCGGCACGAAATCGTCCACAACCAGCACGTCGTCGAATCGCTGAAGAAAAAAGGCGCCCGATTCGTCGAGGAATTGACGGAGGTACCCGACGGGGCGGTGACGGTGTTCAGCGCACATGGCGTGCCGCAGTCGGTCGTACTCGAAGCGAACTCGCGGCAACTCCCGGTCATCGATGCGACCTGCCCGCTCGTGTCTAAGGTTCATGCCCAGGCCAAGCACTACGTGGCGCAAGGGCGCAGCTTGATCCTGATCGGACATCCCGGGCACCCCGAAGTGGAGGGCACCATGGGGCAGGCGGGCGCGCCCGTCCATCTGGTATCCTCACGGCAACAGGTTGATATGCTTGAGCTATCGCCTGATACGCCCATCGCCTATGTGACCCAGACCACCTTGAGCATGGACGACACAAGCGCCATCATCGAGGCGCTGAAAAAGCGGTTCCGCGACATTCATGGCCCGCATACCTCGGACATCTGCTATGCCACGCAGAATCGCCAAACCGCAGTTCGGGAACTCTGCAAAGTGGCCGAGGTGATTCTCGTGGTCGGTTCGAAGAACAGCTCCAATTCCAATCGCCTGCGCGAAATCGGTGTCGAGGAAGGAATTCCGAGCTATTTGATCGCCGATGCCGAAGCGCTGGACCCCGCCTGGCTCGCCGACAAGACAAACATAGGCTTGACCGCGGGTGCATCGGCGCCGGAGGCGCTGGTCCTGGACGTGATCGATGCTCTTCGCCGCATCGACGCAGACCTCGAAGTGTCCAAGATGGACGGCCTGGAGGAACATGTCGAGTTCCGGCTTCCGGCGGAACTTCGTACGTAATAGTACAGACGCTGCACGCGTTCGTTTTTGGAGAAGGCTCTTGGGAATTCCGCTGTTACAAGCCGCCCGTATCGGTGCGTATGTCGTCAAGCAGCATTTGCGCGGGCGCAAACGCTATCCACTCGTGCTGATGCTGGAGCCGTTGTTCCGCTGCAATCTCGCTTGCGCCGGCTGCGGCAAGATCGATTACCCCGATGAGATCCTCAATCAGCGTCTCAGCGTCGAGGAATGCATGACGGCAATGGATGAATGCGGCGCGCCCGTGGTGTCCATCGCCGGAGGCGAGCCGCTTCTGCATCGCGAGATGCCGCAGATCGTGCGCGGATTTCTGCAACGCGGGAAGGTGGTGATCCTATGCACCAACGCGCTGCTCCTCGCCAAGAAGATTGATCAGTACACCCCCCATCGGGATTTCAATTGGTCCATTCATCTCGATGGCGACAAGGACATGCATGACAAGTCGGTGTGCCAGGACGGCGTTTACGACAAGGCCGTCGAAGTCATCAAACTGGCCAAGGCGAAGGGCTTCCGCGTCAGTATCAATTGCACGCTGTTCAATACCGCCGAGCCGGCGCGCGTCGCTGCCTTCTTCGATGAGATGAAGCGTCTTGGATTGGACGGCATCACCGTATCGCCGGGCTATGCCTATGAACGCGCGCCGGACCAGGAACATTTTCTGAACCGCGAGAAGACGAAACAACTCTTCCGCGGAATCCTGTCGCGCGGGCGAGGCGGAAAGGCATGGTCATTCTCGCAATCTGCGATGTTCCTGGATTTTCTCGCCGGCAACCAAACCTATCGCTGCACGCCTTGGGGCAATCCCACACGCACAGTGTTCGGCTGGCAGCGGCCTTGCTATCTCTTGGGCGAAGGCTATGCGCAGACCTTCAAGGAGCTGATGGAGGAGACCGATTGGGACTCCTACGGCGTCGGAAATTACGAGAAATGCGCCAATTGCATGGTGCATAGCGGCTTTGAAGCCACCGCTGTCATCGACAGTGTCAAGCGCCCCATGACCGCGCTTAACGTGATGCTTCGCGGTGTCCGCACCGATGGGCCCATGGCGCCGGAGATCCCGCTCGACCGGCAGCGTCCGGCCAAGTTCGTGTTCTCCTCACATGTTGAGCGCAAGCTAGCTTCCATCCGGTCCAGCAAGGCCAAGCCCGAGGATGTCGCGGCAGCGGAGTAATGCCGCAAAAGCCGCGTTCGATTCTCGCGCGGTTCGGATCAAAGGCGGGATCTGCCGCGGGTCCAAGAAGATCGCTTGCAGCACGGCCAAGTGATTCACCGTGCCGGTGGGCGTGAGCGCTGCCGAAACGAGGGGCGGCAATTCGCTCCCTGCGGGATCGGCAATGGTCCGCAAGGCGGCGAACGGGATGCGATGTTCGCCGGCAAACCGCGCCGCGACATGGGACTCCATGTCGACGGCGTAGGCACCGGTGGCGCGAAACAATTCCGCTTTGGACGTCCGGCTCAAAACAATTCCATCCGAGCTGGTAAGCGGCGCGACGATCGCGCCGGGCAAGCGCCCAGCCAGGCGCCCGGTCCAGGACGCATCGGTGGGAATATGCTGGCCCTCGCTCACGATTTCGTAGGCGATCACGCAATCGCCCGATTTCAGCGCAGGGGCAAGGCCGCCCGCGATTCCGATACTGATAATCCCGGAAATGTTTTCGGCTACGGCGCGTTCGAGCCGCTCGCGCAGCAGACCCAATCTGCCGCCGCAGGAAAGCGTGGTGACGCCGGTGCCGGCGACGATGCGAGCCTCTCGCGCAAGCCCCGTGACGGCAATGATCATCAGAGCCCGTGGGCGACGCGGCGCGAATTGCGGGATTTCAAATTGCGATATCGCGCCAAGGCCCAGAGCGGAAAGAATTTCGCATACCCGTGGTAGCGCAAATAGAACACGCGCGGAAAACCCCCGCCGGTGTAGTGCTCTTCGGGCCAGAACCCGTCGGGTCCCTGGGTCACTTGCAAATATCGTATCCCGCGCGCAACGGCGTTTTCGTCCACGGCGCCTGCCGCCATCAGGCCCAGAAGGGCCCACGCAGTTTGGGACGCTCGGGGTGGCGCGCGCTCAAACCCGCGATAGTCCAGTCTGTAGCTTTCACAGCTCTCGCCCCAGCCGCCATCCGGGTTCTGGATGGCAATGAGCCAATCGGCGGCGCGGCGGACATCCGCATCCTCCGGAGGAATCCCGGCGGCATTGAACGCGGCGAGTGCCGACCACGTGCCATAGACGTAGTTGACGCCCCATCGCCCAAACCAGCTGCCATCCGCTTCCTGCACCTTTCTCAAATAGGCAAGCGCGGCGCGCATCTCCGGATCGTCGGCTCGCGCACCAAGCTGCGCCAGCATGCCGATGCAGCGGGCGCTGACATCCGCGGTCGGGGGATCGAGCAAAGCGCCGTGATCGGCGAAGGGAATATTGTTCAGATAATGATAGGTGTTCTCGGCATCGAAAGCGCCCCAGCCGCCATTGCTGCTTTGCAGCCCGATGACCCATTCGCGCCCGCGTGCGATCGCATCGTCGCGCTCGGCTCCTAGCCCGAGTTCCTTGCGCGCGCGATCGAAACCCATCACGACGACGGCCGTATCGTCGAGATCGGGGTAATGGGCATTGTTGTATTGGAACGCCCAACCACCGGGGCGGACATCCGGACGTTCGACGGCCCAGTCGCCTTTGACATCCAACACCTGCCGCGGCGCAAGCCATTCGATGCTGCGGCGAATGGGCGCCTCCGTCCGAACGCCTCCAACCTCCATGAGTGCGTGGCAGACGAGGGCGGTATCCCACACCGGCGAGACGCAAGGCTGGCAATAGGCTTCGTCTTCCTTAACGACCAACAATTTTTCGACCGCGCGGCGCGCGATTTCGCGTTCGGGATGACTCGGCGCATAACCCAGGGCGTCATACATCAGCACGCTGTTGGCGATGGCAGGATAGATGGCGCCCAGCCCGTCCTCGCCATTCAGCCGTTCGGAAACGAATCTCACACAGGCAGCAATGGCGCGCTGCCGCAAGGAAGCGGGCCAAAGCGGATTCGCCAATTTCAGGGCGCCATCCAGCGCGCCAAAAAACGCCGACCAATAGCGGTTCTGATGGGGCGCGCGGCGTTGGGCGACCGGCTCGCCCAGAGCGAACAATTCGCCGATGCGAACCCCGCGCGGATTGCGCGCTGTGGGCCGCAAGGTCTGCAGCACCAGCAAGGGCGTCAGCACCGTGCGCGCCCAATAGGACATTTTCGACAGGTGCACCGGAAACCAGCGCGGCAGGAGGATGAGCTCGACGGGGATGGTCGGCACCGCGCTCCAGGAGATTTCGCCGTACAAAGCGAGGAGGTAGCGCGTGAAGACATTGGCCTTCTGCGCGCCGCCATGGGCGAGGATCGCCTCGCGCGCCTGCACCATATGGGGAGCATCAGGTGAATCGCCGATCATCTTCAGCGCGAAATAGGCTTTGACCGTCGCGCTGAGGTCGAACGGACCACCATGAAACAACGGCCAGCCCCCATGGAGGCCGCGAATCCGGCGCAGATAGACGCCGATCTTGCGTTCCAGTTCGAGATTGGGCGTCTCGGCGAGGTAATGCACCAGAAGCACATATTCGGCAGGGATGGTGGCGTCCGCTTCCAGTTCGAAGACCCAATGGCCGTCGCCCTTTTGTTGTTTCAGGAGCGCATCCGTCGCGGCATCGATCGCGGCGGCGACTGAGCCGCTCGCCTCGATCTCGGCAAAGCTATGAAGCGGCTTGGCGCTCAACCGTGGGTCCCTTCGCGAAGGTCCTCATTATACATGGCCGCGGCCGAGAGCCAGTTCCGCGGCGCGCCGGCCGGATCGAACCGCACTTTCAATGGTGGCGGGCAGGCCGGTGCCGGTCCAGTCGCCCGCCAAATAGAGATTTCCCCATTGCGTCTTTGCGCCGGGTCGTTTGGCTTCCTGTTCCGGCGTGGCGGCGAATGTCGCGCGCCGTTCCTTCACGATCTGCCACGGCGGCAAGTCGCCGGGAAGGCCATAGACCGTCGCAACATCCTTCCAGCATTGCGCGGCCAATTCTTCACGATCGCGATCCATCAACCGGTCGGCATTGCTGATCGTCACCGATACCCGGTCTGGAAAGGCAAAGATCCATTCCGCGGTTCCGCCGATGACTCCCATGATCGGCGGCGTATCCGGTCGCGGGGCGATGCGGAAATGCGCGCTCAATATGGCGCGGAATTCATCCGGAGCGGACAATCCCGGCAGCAGCGATGTCGCCGCCCAAGGCGGCAATGCAAGAATGACGCGATCCTCTGTCGATAACGGCAGCGTCGCATCCGGCAATTGCAGCTCCTGCACGACCTGACCTTGGAAAACGAGGTTGCGCAGCCGCTGACCGAAACGGAATGTGCCGCCGCGTCGTTTGATCAATGCTACGGCCGGATCGACGAAAGCGGCCGCGAGCGTCGGTGATGCGACACGTGGTCGCCAAGCTCTGCCGCCCTTTGCGATGGTCTCGCGCAAGATCGTGGCGACGAGGGCGGGCGAAGCCGTTTCCGGCTCTGTGTTGAGCGCTGCCAGCAGCAACGGGCGGACCAGCCTTTGCCACAACGGGCCGTCCGGTATCTTGCCGCCACCCGGCCGCATCAATCCGGCAAAAGCGAGATAATCGATCGCGCTCGTGCCGGGCACCCGGCGCTTTTCATCGAGTGTCCACCATGGCAGCGGACCGTCATTGACCTTGATCGTCCAGCGCTTTGCGGTCGGCAGCTCCGCGAAGGCAAACTCGGTACGCGCCGGGCCGGAAAAATTCTCCGCCGATCCGATCAGCTGTAGATAATCATGGACCGAGTGATTGCCGGAAAGGATCAGATGATTGCCATTGTCGATGATCTGGTCCACCGCGGAATCGTAATAGGAGCGGCAGCGGCCGCCGGCGCCGCCCGTTGCTTCCAGCACCTCCACCCGGATGCCTTTCGCCGCGAGAGCAACCGCGGCGGAAAGACCGGAAAGTCCTGCGCCGACGATGTATACGGTGCCTGAATTCATGCACTCAGGCCATGGCGGAGCACGATCATGAGCAGAGGGCCGCGGCCGATCCGCACGCGTTCGCGCGGCGGCGCCCACCCCACTTGTTCCATCTTCGCGAGAATCCGCGCATAGACGGCGCTCATCAGACGCGGAGCGCGCAGCAATCCACGCGGCCTCGCGCGCAGCACGCTTTCCGCTTTGCGGTAATGTTCATGGGCAAGACACGCCAGCCTCTTGCAGGCTTCATTGATTGCCGGATGGGCAAGGACGATTCGTGGCTCGGAACTTTCAATTCCGGCATCGCGCAAATATTCCCGCGGCAGATAGAGCCGTCCAACCGCGGCGTCCTCGTTAAGATCCCGCAGGATATTGGTGAGCTGCAGGGCTCTTCCCAGATGATGCGCGAGTTCGAAGCCTGGTCCTTCGTCCATGCCGAAGACCTTGATCGACAAGCGCCCGACGGCACTCGCGACGCGCTCGCAGTAAAGGTCCAGGGTGGCGAGGTCCG